>CBHTVU010000001.1:0-79059 GCA_966096785.1 uncultured Gammaproteobacteria bacterium
AAGACTTGAAATTGAATGTGCAATTTGAGACTGCGTTTAAATGGTTGCAGCTTATGAAAGTTGTAAAAAACGCCAAGGAACTTGCAGCAAAAATGAAGTATTCAGAAACAATGATCAGTGAGTATTTAAACATGAAGCGTGCAGTAACTGAACGGTTCGCCTATAGATTTGAGAAAATGTTTTTGTTGACCCAGAAGCCGAAAGCTACACTGGAAGATTTTAATACACCAATCCTGCCCTTACAAGCGAAAAGGTTACAGGAAGGTGATATGTTGGAGTTAATAAGTACAGAAGTGCTGTATATAAAAGGAGGGGTACAGACTATATTAGAACAATTAGTTCAACTTGAGAAACAGAACAAAAGACTAAATAAACAAATTGGAGAGTTGCATAAAGAGATTAAGAAGGCAAGCCTATAATATGCTTGACGCGCCTGTTAATTATAGGATCGAACCTGGAGCTGAATGTAATGTAACGGGGGTTAATAACGCTCATTAGGAGTTTTGGGGTAGCCTTCTTAGATACCCTGGTCTTTGGCTTACTTTTCATTCGTTTGGGTTTTATAATTATAAAAATTCTAATGTGAGTGCTGTGTCAATAAAAATAAAATTTTATTTTATTGAATAAAAATAAATCCATTAAATTCGACAACGCAATTAGCAACAAACTCACACTAAACTCAATTAATAACCGATAAACGTTAACCGCGTATGGCACAATTAGCAGTAGCCGCTACGGCTGCAAAAGCACCCACCAGATATGTAGCTATCAAGAGAAACATCACTGAGAAGATACCCCGAATAGAGATTGAAGATATAATCCGAAATCACAAGCCTACAACGGGCATTATAGAACAGATCAAAGCAGCTACAGGCCCTTTCTACGCCAACATCACACCTGAAATGGCGCTTGACTTACTCACCCTCAACGACTTCAACCACAATCGCAACTTAATATGGGAGAACATTAATAGCTACTATGAGCAAATGTTGATTGGCGAATGGTGTAACAATAATGGTGATACGCTATCTGTCTCCAAAACCATGCAGTTGATAGATGGCCAAAATCGCTTGGTTGCAGCCTATATGGCTAAATTCACCTTGGAGATGATGATCATTGCGCCAAACTGTCCGCCCAGGAGCTTTGCATATAAAGACATTGGACGCAATAGATCAGCAAGCGATATGGCTACGATCAATGGTTATGGCGCCAATAAAGGGCAAGTAGCCTACGCCGTTAAATCAATACTCTTATACGAGAAAACCGGCCAAATAAAAGCGTCAATCTTTAAACAACGCATTGCCAACTATGAGGTAAACCGGTTTATGCAGGATAGACAGCGCATGTCACGAATTGTTGATGATATTGGTATAGCCAAAGCGCGCTGGCATCATGATACCAATAACTTTCTTACTACACCACAATGGGCAGTAGTTTATTATATACTAAGGACGCTGCCAGGCATGGAGGATAAAGCCCGCAAATTCATGGATAAATTTGCAGACGGTACAGATTTGTCTGCAAAAAATCCCATCCGCGCAGCTCGACGGCATTTTGAGAACGAATTCAAACATTTATTGCAAAATAAACAACGTAACAAGATTTCGAGCGGCCTGCTGACAATAAAGCTCAATACATTGTTTACTGCGTGGAATCATTATATAAATGGGGAAAGCGTAAATGACATAAAAATTGATCCAGAATCAAAGTTTATTGTTAAACCGAATTTCCGCTAAACCCAAAACATATATAGCAGCCATGTACGAAACGAATAGAATCGACCGCCAAAAGGTTGAGCAGATGCTTATTCAGTATAAGAAAACGTTCACAGAGCTTAAAGAGCGACATAAGAAAGGAACTATTACAGATGATACTCCGTTATATCAGTTGGAAGATGTTATAATGTTAATGTATCTGGCGGCGATTGGCCATTGGGCGAATTGTCAGGCACAAAAAAACCCGAAAAGCGCTCACAGTGACAGGCGAGGAACAGCGCTTGCTAAGAAATTCATTAAAATGGCATTTACAAAAAAATGAAAAGCTCAAGACCAAGAAAGTGGACACCAGAATCCGAACAAATCTTTATGAAGTTTGCAGGCAAGGTAAGCGATCTTGTTTTGGCGAATAAGCTTAATGTTTCGAGTGTTAAATGGATAAGAAAAATCAGAGCAGAGTATAATATCCCAAAATGGACAAACAGAAAGTACACTGACGAACAGATTGATTATATAAAAGCGAATTATAAGCAGCAGAGTGTTGGTGAAATGATCACGGCGCTTGCCAAAAAATATCCTGATATGACGTTTACAAATAAAGGCATTAAAGACCGAATGAAACGTTATGGAATGATAAGAACAAAAGATGACCATGTAGCAATAATTCGCCGTGAAGTTACGCGTGACGTGGCAAAAGAAAGGTTCGCTAAAATAGCCCAAAAGATACGGAAACACGCAATCGGGGAACCCTATTGGAGTTCCTATTACAAAGAATGGATAATAGAAACCACACCTCGCAAGTTTCAGCTTTATAAGACCTACGTATGGGAGCAACATAATGGACCGCTACCAGGCAGTCACTACATTAAGCTTAAGGACCCTAACGGTCCTATTACAATTGATAATTTAGAGCTGCATAAAAAGGATGCAAGTCTTGCGAGTAAAACACTAACCGATGGCTGGGTGATATCAACAATGATGCACAATAAAAGCCCCGAACATAGATTGATTTACCAAGAACATCCTGAACTTATAGAGCAGCAGCGCTTAAAGATTCAATTAATCCGCGAAATAAAAGCAATTGAAAATGGTAGTAAATTGGCGTAAGCATCTAAAGCAGATGCGTAATGGCTATTATGAAATTGATGGCGTTGTTGGTAAGTTAATCAGCTACCGATTTATAGGTAGCACATTCATTCTGTTTAAACTTACTTCCCGCAATTATGAATACGCATGCGAAGATGTTCCGCATAAGCTGGCGACCTGGCGCCCGATTAATGATGGGGATAAGGTATCTTATGATCACATTGCAGCAGAACAGCAAGCGGTAAAAATAGAGCCTGAGGTTGCAGTAGTGCTCCCTGATGAAGTTGAGCTGCCTGCTAAAAAGCCAACACTACCAACAATTGACCCAAATCAAGATACGCTTGCAGAGACGCTGGAGGTGACTTACAAGGCCACAATAGCATCAATTGTTCAGAGTACTAATTTTGCTAATGAGGAACTAAGAAAGGTCATATTGCGTCTAAAGGGCACTAATGGTAAAGATTTCGTGGGCGCCGCCAAGCAGATTGTAAACGCAACAAATGCAACAAGAAATAATACCAACACGGCTATTGATTTTTTCAAAACTGGTATATCTTTGATGAAAGAGCTGCAAAAGTCAAAACAAAACCCAAATTCTGATGCCCAAGGAAGTAACGATCGCCAGAAAGATTGAAATACGATTCAATACTAAGGATAAAAATGAAAAAGATCAGTATTATAAAACCCTCCGGGCTTGGCGTGATGTAGCCTGTCACGGCGCTAATATGACTATTAGCATGATGTACGGTAACTTAAAAGGCGAGAATTTAGCATATCTGGAGAAGAAGCTGGAAGCGCTGCGCAACAGGCCGCTTGATTATGAAACCTTGGGGAAAAAAGAACAGAAAGAAATCAGGACAGAGGAAGATCAGCCAATATACGAGTTAATTAAACAGGAAAAGAAAGAGCTGTTTATTACTTCTGAAATGGCTTATTACTATAGAATGCTGGCTGAATATTACAACGATTCCGGGATACCGTCTGTTATTATTGGTTGTATCGCCAACCAAGTTAACAATGATTTCTCGGCTGACAAGAGCGCCTACCTTCGCAATAACCAGTCGCTGCGCACCTATAAGCAGGATATGCCAATTCCATTTACTGCCGCTTCAATACGTAACATCAGAAGGGCTACTAATGAGGCCGGAGATAAAGAATATAAAGATTTCTGTTTTACTTTATTTGGACTTCCGTTTAGGACAAATTTTGGCAAAGACTTATCTAACAACTATTATTTATTGAGTGAAGCATTTAGTAGTAATTTCCTGCCGAACGAGATCAAAGAGGCTCAAATGCGCATAAGCGACATGTTGTTGGAAAGTCGCGCTAAAGGCAAAGGGGGGGTGACAAATGTGTATACGCTGGGTAATATTACCTTCTCAGCCGAATATCAAAACCGTGAGAATGACACTAGCGTTAAAAATGATAAGAAAATTGAAGCGCACCGCTATATTATCACTGCAACACTTAGCCGTCTGGATGCCAACAAGCAGCCGGTTGTGACAGAGCATAAATTTATAATGCAGCCGTGCAAGATTGATAAGAAGGATGCTTATAAAATCGTTAGTAATTATAAGCTAGGGGATAGCAAAATACAGATAAGTGTGAGGCGAATGGAGGATAGCTTTGGCGTGAAATCTGAACGCACGAAATTGTTCCTGTATGCGTCATTGACATTCGATAAAGAGCCTTGGAAGCTGAATGAAGAGAGTATTTGTTATTGTGAACTAGATCCTGAAATACCCATCAAAGTACGCATTGGCAACAAGAATTTTGAAATTGGCAACAAAGTTGAATTTCAATATCGGCGTTTAGGCATTCAGGGAGCCTACTCCCGAATAAAGAGCAATATGAAATTTAATAACGGCGGTAAGGGCTATCATAAAAAGACGAAAGCACTTGATCAATACCGCCAGTATGAAAAGGATGTGATATCTGACAAAGTGCACAATTATGCGAATCGCGTAATAAAATATTGTTTGGAATATAATTGCAAGTATATATATTTGTGCATTCCAAAGAAGCCTCAAGACTCACAGACCGAAGAAGGAAAATTTCTGATTCGCAATTGGTCCTACGGCCAGATTCAGAACAAGATTGAATATAAGGCTAATAGGTACAACATAGTGGTACTTGAGTATTCGGCTGAATAATGGTGACAATAAACCGCTCTTAACATATTGGTGGGTAGGTTGTATTCTACCTTAATCTGAGGGTGACGTCCACTCGGAAACAATTTTTTAAACTAATTTATAAACTTCCTGGCACGGTGCTAACTACAGGATAAGTGTGCCCATACATTACAACCGCCCAGTCGTGTATTATGTTTATAAGTGCAAGGTTGTTACAACTAAATGTATTGCCCTACTTGCATAATTTTAGGTGTTTAAGACCACAATTTGCAAGGCAGTTACAACAAGGAGAATGAAAAGCTAATTCATGGAGCAGGTGTTTAAGACCCCAATTTGCAAGGCTGTTACAACGGAGACTAATCCCTCATGTCATTCATTATTGGTGAATAGGACCACAATTTGCAAGGTTGTTACAACTGAATAACTTATTATCTGGCCAGTATCAAGGGTGTATAAGACCACAATTTGCAAGGTTGTTACAACTGAGATGGGAAATTGAGTACGCATTGATAAGATGTATAAGGCTCCAATTTGCAAGGTTGTTACAACGTTGTTACTCGTAATGCCAGTATAACTTTTGGTGTATAAGAACCCAATTTGCGAGGTTATTACAACTGGACACAATAAACAGTATACTTACACGCAGTGAATAGGGGCCATAATTTGCAGGTCTGCTACAACTAAGCTTGCCGTCATTTACCCAATAACAAGGGTGTTTAAGACCAAATTTGCAAGGTTGTTACAACGTCTACTTCCTCGTCGGTCAGCCCCTGTTAGTTGTATAAGGCCACAATTCGCAAGGTTATTACAACTAGAAGTCAGGCCGCATTGCATGAATATCTGGTGTTTAAGACTCCAATATGCAAGGTTCTTACAACGGGAATAACAATATTGCCGCTTTTTTCAAGGGTGTATAAGGCCACAATTTGCAAGGTTATTACAACTTTAGGTACACAGAGTAAGAGCAGCATCAGAGGTGTTTAAGGCCACATTGTGCAACGTTGTTACAACTTGACGTACACGCTATTGCAATAGGCGCCCCGGTGTATAAGCCCCGATTAACTAATTTGTTACAACCAAGACCGCAGTACTTAAATTGGAAATTTGCAAGGTTGTTACAACAGAAGAATATGTATGTGCGGTTTACGTTACAACTGTACTGCCCGTTTTCATCTAATTCAGCAGCCTGTATAAGATCAAAATTTGCAAGGCTGTTACAACTCATTGGAGCAAATATCGAACTTGGCAACGCATTTACAACTGATATAGCCTATAAACCCACACAATTTGCATGTTTGTTACAACAGAATATCATTAATTCGATCGATCCAATAACCCCTGATACAACAGTCATTGAATCGTAGTTACAACAGGTGACCACTAATGTATAACCGATACAACAAACTGTACTGCACCTCTGTAACTATAAAGGCGCCGATATGGCGCCTTTATAGTTATCTGTTGGCCAGTTCCTTATAGCGATTTACGCGATCTTTGTAATTATAATGGTAATAAACGCGCTTAACAACGGATACACTAATTCCCATAAAGGCGGCGCAATCAGACTCAGCTACTCCTTCCTCCACCATAAACCTGCCAAATGAGTGCCGTGCAATGTGGGGGGTTATTTTCTTTCCTACATTAAAATACTCCAGCTCACTTATTATTTTCAACAAACGAGCCACTTTGTTCTTGTTAATCGTTAATGGGCCAATGATGTTAATCTCATCCAGCACTAATTGTAATGAGTAATTAATTTTATAGATGACTTTGCCGTCTGTTTTGTGCGTTCGTAAAAAGACCGTATCGCCTACGATTTTGGTTTTTGGGTTAAACAGATACCAATCACTAATTCTTAACCCTAAATAGCACCCAAGCATAAAATACACCAACACCATATGCATTTCAGGATCTTCAAGCACATGATCAACCATTCCCTGCCGCCACCTTTCGCGCTCTTCACACACAAGGAATTGTGCATCATATTCGGCCTCTGCTGGTATTTCATACAAGCCTACACCTAAGACCTTTTTCTTCATATAGCCTTCTATTAATGCTGTCGTTTGCACTCTACGTATGAGTCTTAACGTGCAATTAATTGTAGTATCTGAATAGCCGTGCTTTGCCTTGTCAACCTCTTTCAGCTTGCCCTTGCGCTTGTCGCCCTCTGGTATGGGTTGTGTGCGCATTTTATACTCAAGCTTGCGACACCATTCGGCGGTAATTTCACTTAGGCGAGGCTCCCGACCATTCAATTTTTTTATGCGGTTTAGTATTGTATTTGTTGTGCTATTATCCCCACGAATCTCCCTGGCGTAGTCAAAGAAATTGGGCACCTTCTTGCCCTTTATAGATTCTCTGGTAAGTTCTTTGTCCTCTGACTGATCATTTATAATATTTGTTCTTAACGTCAGACGCTTGAGGTCAAGCGCTACGTTCAGGTGATCTGCATCGGGGCGCTTTTGCACTTTTTTAGCTTTTTTATTCCATTGTTCTCGGCCATCAATGTAGATATCGGTTTTCTTATAAAAATGCGGCTCATTACCTACCTTTATTCTGAACCATATTGGGTAAGCTTTGTGAACGGGACTAAATTTGTCCCATTTGGGGGTTGGAATGATGCTGTATGACATATAAGTGTTTTAATTAAAGGTAGGAATTTGGTGTTTAATTTGGTGTACTTTTTTGTGCTCAGAAAGTTCTAAAAGATCGTATGAATATCTATATTTTTCTTCGCACAAATCTCTTGAAACGAGCCACCAATGCGGGATACAGCCGGATTATCAACCACTTAATACATGTATATAATTAGACCTGTAAGGTCCATCATAGCAATGTTTTTAACAATTGTTTATCAATACATTAAGCCATAACCACAGTTATCATGGTGTTTAATTTGGTGCTACGCATGTCATTTAAAATTATTTAATAATTTTGTGGATATGCAAAACCCCAAGGAAACTGTCACCCTGTATTTTAAGGGTGTGCCAATAGATAAGGCGAAGGAAATTAAAGAATTTGCTTATAAGCGGATATATCTAGCAGATGAGAAAAATGCTGTTGTATACAGGTTGATTGATGAAAATCCAACGGTGCCATTAAAGGAATTACAAAAAATACTGCGAAATAAGCATAAAGTGCAAAAAACACTACGAAAGATAAAACTAATAGCCACGGATTGCGGCCTGCCCTACACCGAGTAATTACGACTCCCGGTTGTCAATAGCACCCTCGTTGCTTAATATAACTTTACGAACGTTCGCCGGCTTGTTAATATATGCAGGTCGGCGAATTGCATATACGCGGCTCTTGGGCTTCCTAACGATGTTTACCATGTCGGCCTGATTGCCGCCCAGGCAATGATAACAAGTGTCATCCTCGCCAACATATAGGGCCACATGGCCACCGCCGGTACGTTTAAACACCAACACGTCACCAAGCTCAGCCCCATCGCTCACCTTAACCCCAAACTTTGCCCAGTTTAAAGCCCACAGCGGGTCTGTAGGAATTGGCTTGCCAGCTCTTTTAGCAACAACGGCCATAAACAGCCCGCACCAAGCTGTTGCATCCTGGCGATACACAGCCCGCACGCCAACCTCTGTTGCCCAGTTAACAATAACCGGGTTATTTGCTTCACCTGGGGCTTCGGTTGTCCCATAGAGCTTTAGTGCCTCTGCCAGCATTTTTGGTCCTGGTTCCGATAACAACCATTTGTAATTATTTGGCAGGATCATTTATAGCGTTTATTTTTAACATGATAACCCAATTTTACGCGACTAGCCTTGGGGTTATTCCTCTACAATCTGGTTTTTATTAGACCCTCGCCGTTTCTACGTGCGAGGGTTATTTTATTTTGAATACGTAGTGGTAGAAAAGTACAAACACTAAATTCCAGATCACATAAATATTAATCATAATTACCCACCAGTCACCATAAAATTGGCTGCTAGGTAATAAGCCGATACAGCCGACCATTAGCGTCTTTGCAATATGCCAGCTATCAAAGCGGTAACCAAGAATCTTTTTAACCCACTTCCAGGATTCGCGTTTGTACCAGAAACGTTGGTTCCATTCTTTGAAAATTGATTCAAAGTAGTTTTCATTTTCAAACGCATCCATACAGGCGTTTAAGAATGCCATCATTGCTATGAGTAAATACCCGCTCATTGCTTATGACCTCCGCGTGCACCATAGGTAAACATAATAATAAGCCCTGTCACAATCATTACACTACCGGTTATCATCATGAATAGGCCCCCACGTGTACGCTCCGCTATAGTTGAGGTGTATTTATCCCAGCCCCAGCCACCTATGATCATACCGCCTAAAAGGCCAACAAATGCCCAGAATAATGGGTTTTTCAAAAGTTTCATAAATAATTATTTTCGTAAACGAATAAGGATGTTACCATTAATGCGGCCATACCAACCACCGCCATTTTGTAAGCCGCCTGACACTTGCCAAAGCTTATTGGTTTTGGTCTTTAGGGACAACACAGCGCCAGCGTTTTGTACAAGTAATTGCTGACTGCCTATAAATTCAGCGCCTATATATATTTGATTAGTTGGTTTACTACGCTTATCAGCTTCTGCGTAGAAGTGCTGTAATGCTTTGAAATCTTTATCACATTGAAGCTTCGCTGCACGCTCCTTATTAAGCAATTGCGTCTGTAGATTATAGGCAGTATCTTTCATCGCAAGTAAACTTGTGTTTTTGCGTTTATAAGCTGTATAATCAACTGCTATACTATCTGCTGTATAAGCCAGACTATCGCAATACGTGACATATTCCCCACTAACTGTAATTGCTGTTGAGTCAACCGGCCAGCCCTTTATACGCCTAAGTTCAGCGGCTAATCTTGTTGCAGTTGCTACAGATGCATTTAATTTACCTTCAGCGCTACGCTGATCTTCACGTGCAACTTGGGCTTGCCCGATGGCAACATTTAGCTTATTCTCCAGCGCTTGTGCGTTTATCTTATGTACAGAATCGCTCATGCGCCGCTCGATTAATAACGCTTGCACGTCCCCATTGAGATCATCGGTTTTGTCCCTATGGCATTTAGATAATACAATTATTATTAAGGCGATGATCCCCACCCAAACGATATCTCTGAAAGTGATATTCATTCAACCTCGTTTATATCTTTAGGTTTTTTAATATTTACAATGCCCGATAGCATAGAGCTGCCAAACGTTCCTATAATTACACATGTAAGCGGTGACATGACGATTAAATCAGCAGGCAATGAATCTCCAATGTATACCAATACAAATATTGATATAACGTTCATGGCAATGCTAATGTAGAATGTGTCCATAATAAACTTTTCCTTACGTTTAATGGACTCACCCCACAACTTTAGCAGGTGTATAATGTAGCCCGCCAAGGCCAACAGCAATTGTTCATAAAAGCTCATTGCTTATTATTTATTGATTCGATTCTAATTATTCGCTCCCTTACATCGCGAACGTCGAGCTGTAACGTATTGACCTTTACGCGCATCTCTTCACGCACACGTATGGATTCGGTTTCTCGCTCTTGCATTCGCGCCAATGTCCCATTTAAGTTCCATAGAAACCCAAAGCAACCAATCACACCAGCAGTAACAACAGATAATAATGCAGTTACTAACTTATCCGGCATAACGGGCGCTGATAATTTAGATGTACCATTAGGGGACATAGTGATATTTTTAACCTTCTCCATTAAATAATTCTATAGGTGAATGTGAAATACCAGTCCTGTGCAGATGTGGTGCCTGATACACCTATAGTAAAGATTAACTCTGCACGATCATTGGTGGCATCCCCGCGAATCGATCCAAAAAGATCTGTAGTATTACCCACAGTACCGGTTCCGCCGCACTCATTATTATTTGCAATAGCAGATGCAACAGGCAATGATATGCCAAGGGCTGTTGCGCCATTAGTGGTTGGCGTTACATTAACTTTCCCGCTTACGGTAACTGTATTACCTACCCGCATATATTGGCAACTGGACGCCGAGGATGCAGCGACGTTTGTGCCGTTTGTTAGGGTTGGGGTATATGTGCCAGCCGCAACAACCGGCCCCTCAATAATCGCACCCGCTGAAGTAGTTTGTATGGTAGCTGTTGGCGTACCGGTATGAGTGCCTGCCCCATAAGTGTCCCATGTCCATTGCCCACTACCTGCCAGTGCTGCCTTACGGGCTGTTGTTGCACTATTAACACCGTAGATTTCGAATTGTGATGTTCTTGTTGCATTTGTTGCGTCAGTCCATTGAAAGGCAATCGATCCGGCGATCTGCGATGTTCCATTAGTTGCTGTCTCTAATTCATACTGAATGGCGGCACCAAGGCCGTTAGCGCCAGCGCCAGATGATGCTGTTCGGAGCATGGTTTGCACGTTCTCAACGGTATTATTAGCGCTTGGGTTCACTTGCCCTCTAAGCGCTGCGCCAGTAGTGCTAATTCCAACAACCCCGAAGGATGAAGATGATTGACCCTGAACGCCAACGCTTGACGTTGAGCTACCGAATACACCTAGATACTGACTTGATGTGCCACTTACGCCAATGCTTGTTGTGCCGCTTGCTGACCCTGATATCGCGCTTGCGCTTGTAGTGCCATTGTTAATAACAGAAAATGTTGTTTCGTTGTCATTAGTACCAGTCCAGGTCGTTGTAAACCCAGCTGTGCTAACCGTAACATCGCTAGGTAATGAACCGCTGCCGCCGTAAATACCATTGCCATCACCGGTAATATTAGTTGGCTTATAGAACAAAATGGAATCTGTCCTAAATGATGCTATGCTATCAGCTGTATTAATCAAATAAAACCGATAACTATTAATATTGTAGCCACCATTGCCGAATAGCTTTAATTGCGCATTGGCAACGAAAGGGGTTAGTAATATAATCACTAAAATGTTCTTCACCATTTATTTAGTATTGGTTGTAAAATATGTGATATATGTATCAACGCCCCCAATAACAGCAACCAGGTGGTAGTAGTATAATGTTGCGGAAGATAGGCCACTATCAACATAACTACCTTCTGTACCTGTGTGTATCAGTGTTCGTGCTCCGTGTTTGGTAGTTGATCTATAAATTTTATAATTTGTTGCGCTTGGGTAGGTTATCTGCCAACGTACTAAGGTGCTTGTCGTTGAAGTTGGCGCCGCTACTAACCAGCATTCATAGACGCCAAATGTCCAGAAATTGCAACTTGTAGTGAACCAGGTATTTGATGCGTCAAATGCGTATGCATTTATTTGCTTCCCGTAATTGCCACTATTACTAATAAGGATTTCGTCATTTGAGGTTGGAGCAGCTGTTACAGCATTTCCAAAAGCATCCTGTAGTATAAAACCAACAGTATATGCCCCCAGCGCAGAATATTGTCGCCTAATCGTATAGCCGCTTGTACCAATGTATTGTAGGCCAATGCCATCCGGGTCGTAATTAAATGCGCCCGCAGCCGTTAAAACATCAAATCTCGTTAAGCCATTGCCCGTATTATAGGAGTCCACACTAAAGCATGAAGGGCACGTGCCGCTGTTTTTTGTCCATGTGGTTGTGCCGTTCCCTGTTAGCCTCGCGCCAAGTGAAGACATTGAGTAAAGAGGTGCCTCAAAGTTGTCCAACGCTGTTGTAGAACCCGTTACAATACAACGGGATGAGATGGTTTCGTCTGGCGTTATTGTGGTATTAATCACATTTTTAACCGTTGGGAAAAATACCTTCAATCGTTGACTGCCGCTATTATAACCTGCGCTGTCAAAAAATGAACTATTATGCGCTGTGGTATAATCTAATATTTGCCAGTTGATCGGCACACCATTTGACCACGAATTATTCGGATAAACAATAGCCGATGCAAACACAACAAAGGTGGGGTCAAATGAGGTGGCAGGACCAAAATATACGCCTGGATTCTGCAATGCTGGAGTGTTTTTTATTTCGGCAAAGTCTATACTATCCCATAGAATTTGTGTAGTACTACGTTTTAAATAAGTAGAGGCAATTGCGGCTGTTATATCGGCCACATTCCCTGTAGAATTCGTGCTACGACCAACTACTGACAGCCCTGCCGATTGGCGAAACTTAGCATTGCTTACAGCATTTGCAGCAATCGTAGCCGCCTGTGATCCAGTGCCTGGCCCCGCTGTTACGTCACCGGTAAGCTCGTTGATGCCCGATACAATTTGTGTCAGGTCATATTGCGTTGCCAGAACTGCTGTGTCAGCTTTAGCGGTTAACGCATTCGCGTTACTTGTTGAATCCCATAATATAGTATTACTAGAGGCGAGCGTTTTAATTGAACCGAATGGCGTTGTTACAAGACGGTGCCCGCTGCCAACATTGCTTAAGGTAAAGCTTACAGAATTAATGCGGTTACTTAGTGATATAGTATCGGTGCCATTTAGGAATGCCCTCCAGCGTGTGCCATGGTAACCATACCAGCGATTGTCCGAGTTTTTATATTTAATTGCAGGCCAACGGGGGATGGCAAAAGTATCGCCACCCATTATCATAAGGAATGAATCAACTAGCTGGTAGTTTTTAAACTCATACAATTTTCCTCCGAATAGCTGTGGCGCGGCGCCAGTGGGCACTGTATCACGCAACAGTGACTTAGTTGCATATCCCTTGTCTGAATAAGTAAACGCAAGGCTAATAAAAACTACCAATATGACTAAAAGCCACTTCATATTAAAATGTATAAATTGATATTAATTGGTCTGCCACTAACGCAGTATTCCAGGTAATTACCCCTGTAGCGGAGTTATAGGTTATTGAAACTCTGTCGGTCAATCCGTTACCCATAAGCAGGCTATCGAGGAACACCATGACGCTTTTGTTGATAAGCAGCGCATCGGTATAAGTGGTAGCACCAGCTGCTGGCGCATTGTTTACGCCACTATCAACAATCATCTGTTTAAAGAATGCAAATGACCCACTACTAGTGCTGCCCCAGTCGTATGGCGCAATGGCTTCATTAGTGTTGGTGTAAGCGGGGGTGACACAATTGCTCAATAACTTTTGCAACTGTAGCACATACGCGTCAAGGCCCGTGGTTACCCCTTCGCGGCCCCGCTCAACTATATGCGTGTATATCGAAACCGCTAGTGTATATGTATTTTTTAAGGGTGTGCAGTTGTCAACGCAACCTGTGCCACATATACAATGAGCCGCATCAACCGTAGCCTTATAATCAGTAAGCATCTCCAGCAATTCAACCAATGTTGGCGGTATGAATGCGTAGTAAGTCTCTTCGAATAGAATTGTATCTTCTATTGTAACCCAGTCATCTGGAGAATCAAGGGTATAGGTGGCTGTGGCCGATAATGAAACATCATAACGTGAGTCGTAGTACGATCCTAAATAATTGAGGTCAAATGTTTGTGTAGTGGATGAAATATCCTGATTGGTGCCTTCAACGCTTATAATGGTTGCTTGCCAGTCCCGAGCAACGCTATCCAGTGACATTCCCGTTTGTGTATAACTGGTTGCATCTGTTACTGATAACGACGGAGTAAAAACATCAAAGTTATCCGTAACATCGAGCGTTGGGGAAGTGTAACTAAGTTCAAATGTTTTAGTAAGTGTTGTTTCGTCATAGCCGGGCGCTACAATATTATAGGTAATACTATATTCGCCCTGCTGAAACCCGCCATTTGACTTTAACCTAAGCTGTTTACTTGCCTCTACCAGACTACCGCCTGAATAATAAATATCAGGTGTTAAATAATTACCTGTAATAGTGATCCCGTCTGGTTGTGTAATAACGAAATAACCCTTCAAGTTTACATCAACACCAGCGGGATAGTTATCAGGGTCTGATAATACTAGCGCTGATGTTGTAGTGCTCTTTTGAAGCACTATATTAAAGTCAATATATGCGGATAGATTTGCCATTCCTTAAGTTTAAAAATGGCTCCCGCATGAACATATCAGGAGCGTATACAAAACCCAATTAATAAAACCATTAGGCCTTATGCTTTATTAGGCCCTTTATCTTTATTAGCACTTCTTGGCCGTTCTTGCTGGTGCTTAACCAATCGCTCATGCGCTCAAGCACCTTGCCATCCTCACAGCGATCAAGTATTGCTATTGTTTGGTTATTTGAGGCCCAAACGAATTTATTTTCTACTGGGTGCCACTTGATAATATTGTTGTCCATTGCGCGCTTAATTACAGCGCGGTATTCAATGCTCTTGTTGTCAATAAAGTTTTTGAACCATTCTGGGTCATTGTCTGCCAGCTCCATTACTTTATTGCGAAGGATATTAATATCCTGGTGTTCATCCCAACCCATAGCACATGCAAAGTCAGCAATCTCTGTGACCGACATTTGCGATGCTACAAACATGGCATTGGCGCGGTTTTCCCTGGCGGTTAGCTCTGTTTTGGCCTCCTTCACATCATCAATGCGTCGGAATACGGCCATTTCATTTTTATCCCTGAATTCGCCGCCCTCCAGCTTAGGATGCATTTCCAAATACATGAATTTGTCTTGGTCCGCCTGGTTTTCCATGTCCAGTGTTAACACGCCAGCAAACTGCTCATCCAGATGCACCCTTCCGAAGTGGTCTGAGGGGTGACCATACTCTTTCAAATGCTTAATTATGCCAATGCGTTTGCGCAGGTTATCGAATGGGTCTGTTATTGAATATGATACTGGTGTTAATGACCACCGTAACGGATACAGATATTCACCACCGGTTTTCATCTCGCCATCAGGGTTTCGCTTGGCTATAGAGAACTTATACTTTACATATCGCCCAGACTCCTTAGCCTTCTTTTCAAGCTTCTCGCGCAGCTGAGGCGAAATATTATTATAAACGGGCTTTGTACCTACTTGATCTAACATTTTGGGTTGTATTATGTATATGCGTAAATGTGTTACAAAATAGGTTGCTAACATGCGTTAGCAACCTATTATACCGTTAGTATTTATACTACTCTAAACCTTTGCATGTGCTTGGCGCCCAGCACCTCCAACCCTTGGTTCGTCCACCAGTCGGTATGCCACACCATAACCGAATTTGTTGGAATCGGTGCTAGAGCACCGGTATTCCATTCGGTGATAATGCCGTTAGATTGGCTATTACCGCCCGCCATAGGCTTTGGTAGGTAACGAATCTGTAAGCGTGGCTCCATGCCACCGCCTTCGACCTGAACCTTGTCCTTTGGCGTGAAATAAACTGATCCCACCATTTCAGGCACGATGCCATATGGGAACAGTTGCGGGTGGTCAAAAATTGGCAGGTGAATAAATTCAAACTCAGCATTGCCATAACGCATACGGTCAACTTCAAAGTCAACCTCGCGGCCATCGATATTGAGACGCACAGACTCAACGCCCGAACTTCCCAGGTTTTTCAGCCAAACATCCCAGGGGCGGCGTGCTACGCTACCCATCCAGCCCATTTGCTGGAGTGGTGCCTTGTTTGCGAGGAAATTGTCAATGATGGCATCAACATCTGCGAACGTCATTGTGCCAAGTGTAGCAGCTGCGTCGCTAATGCCATAGGTGGTGATGTACTGATCAAGACCCATGGTTGTTTGGATAGGGTTACCACTGGAGTCTGCCAGGATAGGGTTACTATCTGAGAACAATGTAGTTGACTGCACACCTGCAATCATCTGCGCGCTGATAAACCCGTTAAGGGCTTTTAGCTTATAGATATGCTGTAGTGGTGTGTAATACGGCTGACCATTAATGGTAAGCTCAATTTTAGATACCTTCTGTACGTCCGTAATCTCATCAGCCTCACGGAATATCTGCACCTGGTTAACATACCGGGTTACAGGATAACGGCGGCTCAGAGGGGTGTCGGACTTTTCACCGAAGGCATTAGATTGGAATGTGATGGTGTCGTTTGTAGCAGCAAACAGCGGTGTTCCATCTACAGATTGCAACACAATCGTATCTACGCTAGATACGGATGTAACCTGCATGATACGAGCTTGGCGTCCTGTTGAGTTGGTGTTGCTGATGCGTACCAGGTCACCAACACGCGCATAGCCACCTGTGCCAGCAGTCAGTACAACGGTCATGATCGATGTACCGTAACCAGATGATACGCTGCTAATGGTTGCCGTAGCAAACACATCATTGTTAACAAAGTGGTTGTAGATTGGCACTTTTGCCTCTTTGTACCTATTTACCACCTTCATGATATCGGTGAATTGCGCATCACGCGCCACGTCAATCAGGTTAGGATTTATATCACGTTGATCAAGGAAGGCAATGGCAGAGACGTAGGCCTTGTTCAACGTTCCTTGTGAAACAGCCATTTTAATTTAAGTTGAAAGGTGAAATATTAATCACCTGAAGTAATCGTTCCGAATCTAGCGAGTTGCGCAATTGGGTTGGCAGATTCAGCATTGCCAGTTGCAGGTGTGCCGGCAGCGGGTGCTGATGCATTGGCTATTTTATCGGCGACCGACTTAGCACCTAACATTTCGTAGTGCTTAGTAAGATTGCTGAAAAATGCCGTATCATCATTAGCGATCGCTGCTAATACCAATTGCTTGCGTACGTTAGGTGTGCCATCCTCATTCCAGAGTTTCTGTGCCCATTTAGCAGGATCATACAGTAGCCCTAATAACTCATCAGGCTTTGACACCTCCAGGTTAAAGGCTTTATCGCCTTCACCAATTTTAAGCAAGCTGGTACTTAACAGCTCTTTCGTATATGAATTGTTCTGTACATGATTGTGATAATCTTGTACTTGCTTTTCACGCTGCTCTAATTCTGCTCTTGCTGCCGCTTCTGCTGCTGAATTATCAGGCTCTGGTGGTTTACTTAACAGCATGTCTTGCTGCCGTTTAATAAACTCCTGGCGTACCCGATCAGCTTCAACGCTCAGTAGTAGCCTGCCTCGCCTAACGTCTTTCTCATCGAATACATCAGGGTCAAGCTTATACTGTTCAATTACTTTCATCTTATAAACTTCTTCAAAGTCTTCTGCGGACAGCCCACCAAAGTCCTTCATCAAGTGTCGTCTCAACACTTCTTCAGGCGTCATTTTAGTATAGTCCGTTGTAACGGCTTCTAAGTAGTCTCTAAGATCCTCGCCGCTTTTCCACCTGGAAAGAAAATTGATCATTTTTTCATCCAAGCCGAAATGCTTCAATACCTCTGCTTCAGGTTGTTGTTTAATTAATTCACGCCAATCGGGCGCAGCTACTTGAGCTGGGCGCGGCTCCGGCGTGACGGGAGGTGCCTGTTTTGGAGGCTCTTCCACCTTTGGCGCTTCTGTACTTGGGGGAGCTGTAACCGTTTCAGTTTGGGCTTCCGCAGTACGAGGCGCTTCTGTAGGTGTGGCCTCTGGTGCAGGCGGTGTATCTTGAACCGGAATAGTTACCGGCGAATCATCAGTTTTAAAACCTTCCTTTGCCATCATAGCGGCAATGTTCACAGGCTCTGTAGTTGTAGGTGTTGCGACAACTTCACTCATAATATTGTATTGGGTTGATTGTATGACTTAGTTTGGAACGGGTCTTTGCCAATTCGCACACTGTCGGCTGCATTGCCTTCAATGAACAGCGCATTAAATGTATTTGGCCATAGTATTTGCCACAGGCCATCTGGGTGGCGTATTAGCCATTGGGTTTCGTATATCCTGTGGAGATTTTCGCCCTGCTGTAAAAGGGCCAGGTATTGGTCGGCGCCTACATGTTTAACTTGTCCAGATTCAAAATATACCGGCTTGCGCTGTTTGATCAATTCCTTTTCCTCATCTGTCAACTTAAACTGTACGGCATCAACCTTTTTATAGTAAAGAGCCATGCCCCAAACCTAAAGGGGTTTTAATTTAATTAACCAAAAAGCGGATTGACTTTATGCAGGCTCTGCTTCAGCTTCTTTATTTTCGGCTATTCGTTCCTTACTTTCATTCTGCATTTCAGTTGTGACTATTTTTGTTTGGTTGTTTTCTGTATTCATTCCCAGCTTCATTTGCAATTCCATTTGGAGTAGCGCCGCTTCAAGCTGCTTCTCGCGCTCCATATATTGCATTTTCAGACCCCATTCCATTTGGAGGGTTTGTTGACGGGCCTGCTCTGCAACCATAGCAGTCTGTTGCGCGCCCTGGTTGTTTTCCTGAATCTTTGCCATTTCAGCCTTCTGAGCCGCCTCCTTGTTCTTACGGGCTTTATATGCCAGCATCTGCTGGGCCTGCTTAACATTATATACATTTAATATATACAACGCATCGGCGCTGTCCAGAAACCCTTGGGCTTGATCCTGCTGAATCGCCATCATTAATAGCTGCTTCTGATCATCGTTGGGGCGCTCATCTAACATGATGCCGTAATCGCGCATACGCAAGGTGTCTGACACCTCTATAAACTGTAGGGTGTTGCTGTTAAGCGCTTTGGCGTAGCCTTCTACTTTGCCCATTTTCAACGACTGCTGCATAAGCATCAACATGTCATTGGCAAGGGATTCGAGCAGATACCGTTCGCCGAATTGAAGCGGGAACAATGAATTATTGGTAGATTCCACCGCTATTGATGCGACGCCATTCAGTGTTTTTGGATTAGGCGTAGAGCCGTCTGTAAGTTCATTAAGCCCTATGATGCTCTGCATCTGCGTTATTGTAATCTGCAAGTGTTCATATAGCGCTTTAAGCTGATCATAAACGTTGTTGTCAATAGGTATTACAGGCTTGTAATTGACATTATTGCCCATGATATCCTTACTTCGACCGGCAAGGATACCAGTCTCAAAAAACATTTGAAGAAGATCAACAGGCTTCATGTTTTCGCCCCCCTTATTAAGCGCTACATTCTCCAGGGCGTCAAGATCAACCCACCAACCCGAAGGCACCATGCGGTTGATAAAGTTTTGTATGCGGTAAACACACATTTGGTATTCATCGGCCAACGGCATTAACCGTTCCATCATTGATAAGGTGCGCATTTCATAGAAGTTTGGCGCAAAGAATTTATAATCGAGCGTTGTATGGGCCATTTTCTCAGGGTTAACAGACCGCTTCATGTCCTTCTTTAGCCGGAAGTCATATACATAATCGGTTCCTATTATCCACTTAACCTCATAAACAACCTTAATTTTCTTGCGTAAGTATTTATCTTTCTTATAATTACGGCGCTCCCATTCAACTTCGTTAAACATTATGTTACCCCTGCGGTTGATGTTACGCTCAAAGTTTAATTCATTGTAAGAATAGAATTGTAAGTCTAACACTTTAACTGTGTTCTTATCGTAACTTTTAAAGTAGTTTGTACTTCGGCCAACCATGGCGGGGTTTGACCACTTGCCAGCAACATTATTCTTCATTTCATCGATTTGCTCTGGCGTGAATACCGAATTGCCATTGTCGTCACGCAATACCGCCAAGTCGATCAGGCTAACATCGATCACCTCGCCAGCATGCAGCAAGTCCCTAAAATCTGGGAAGCGGCAATAATTGGTAACAACAGCCTCTGGGTTAACATCGCGGCAGCGTGGACGCCCATCCTTATCAAGCCATGCCTTGTACCCAGCTGGGCCACAATCAAACTCGCTTTCAAACCAGCGGCGGCGCATCATCTTAACATCGTTCTCATAGAACATGAGCTGTATGGCTTGTTCAGCGTCTTTGCTGCGGTTGAACTGTTCGCCAAACTCAACCCGCATTTCCAACTCTTCAAAATCCATTGGCTCACCTGGCTGTGGTTGTAACATCGGGTGGTTTGCCAGTTCGGGGTTTTGCTGCTCCATCAGCTTACGCATAGCGATCTTTGCCTTGGTATCAGCGTAATAACCGTCAAGCTCACCCTTGGCCTGTGGATCAATGGGCGTTGCTACGATATTATATTCCTGTTGTACAAGCCGGGAAATAGCAATGTCACGAAATTTGGGTATGATAGGGCGTACTGACCAATCAACAACCAACCAAGTATTATCAGTTTGTTCGTCAACTGCTAACAGCTTCTTATACTTATTTATCGGCTGTTTGCCTTGCGCATATAAACGCAGTTCCTCGTACTTATCTGCTGCGTTGTAAAAGCATGTTCGGGGAATGGTATAATTCCAGTCGCTCCAAGCTGCCTTTGCATACTTCATACCCCACTTAGCATCCTTTAACTTAGGATCAATATCATGTGGGGGGTAAACGCCTTTGTCATCTACAGAGATCATATAGTAGCTTTACGCATTCTGAAATAATTTGATATATCGCGTGTTTCCTCAACCTTTCGTTGGTAGGTTTTGTCACGGGCGGCGATCAACGCAAAACCAGCTGCCATTGCAACGTCATACTTAGTTGTAGCGCCAAGATCAAAGAGCAACCATTCCCTTAGCAGCTCTTTGAAGTAAACTTTTTCACAGTGTTCATTAATGTAGGATTCTGTATAATCAGCCAACCATTGGTGTACTTTCTTGTGGCCATCTGTATAAACCCCATAATCATCTTCGCCGGGTAACATCATTAAAAACCCTTCACAATTTTTATCTATGAAGTAGGACCGCCAGTGATCCACATTGCGTTCAAACAATACCTGACAGCCATAATACCACGCCATCTTTAATATATCCTCATTGGCCATGGCAGTTGTTACTGCCCGGTAACGGTAGTAACAAACGAACGTATCATTATATGGGTGTTTGCTATTAAGTGGGTCGTATTTCTTATAGACAAATGCCGCGCAGTCTGATCTGCGATTGTCCTTTACAGCATCATATTTAAACGGGTCACAGCCGATGGCAAAGGCAAAATTGTTATTAGGGTAATATCGCTCATTGCGTTTTACCACCTTGTTTGCCTGATCATAATTCTCCATTAGATACGCGACTTCCCAGCGGCCATTGCTTGATTTCTCAAACTTTACCTTTGTAAATGGCTCACCATTCTCCCAAACAAAATTGCCCCTGGTAACCAGGTTTTGTTTATAACTTATGGCGTCCAGTTGGTAATTGAGCCGCATGGAGTCGTACAGACAACGATCACCGTCAATGCGAAACGCCTCCTGAATACTAAATGGGTTTTTGCGTATAATGGAGCTTAAAGCTCTGGGGTCACTTTGTAGGCCGGCGCGTTCCTTAAGAAAGAATTCTTTAGCCCGTTCAACTTCCGGCATGCCGTACTTATCAAAATAGAAGGTTTCATAAGCTGGCAGAAAGAACCGGTACAGGCCTGACTTAGTACGGCCATTCTCGTTACGTTCGTTAGGGTCCGAACTGTCCCAAATCTTTTTGCCGTTCTCACCACCATTTTCCATCTCTTCAATGGTCGTTGTTAACAGCGCTTTACCTACCCAGTTGCCATCCTGATCTAAACAAAAACGCACAACATTCCAACGGTCCCACACATTACAGTCCATAGTCTTGCCAAACTCATCCATTACATAGGTGTTCAGCTTACTGCCGTCATAATAAAATGGCTCTGATGAACCAAAATCTATCCAGCTTTCCAGCTCTTCACCCTGTAAGATCTTCTCAGCATTACGGCCCTTTGTTGACGTTTGAAAGAACCGTAATTCAGTTGAAGGCGCCATACCCTTTGACCTGTCATATACAGGCCTGAAGAAATCGGGCATTTTCTTAAAGAAGGATACCACCGTTTTCTTAAACACCTGCCGGGCGTCCTCGCCCGTTTTGGACTGAATACCGCCATGATGATTACGGTACAGACTGGTACGATCAAGTAATATGGAACCGGACTTATAGGTTTTACCCATGCGCCGACGCTCAATATCTACCAGTCCTGCACACCTGGGGTCCTCCACACAATACTCCCACACGTAGTAAAATTTACGATCAGTATCCCGATAGTACGGATAGCCAATGTCTATTTTACAATAATTAATGTATGTAAAGTAAGAGCCGTTTATATAGGTAGGGTGCCCGTTATTAAAGAACCATACACCACATAAGCGGTATTTCCAGTGCTGCTCACGTATACGCTCAAGGTCCTTGTCAAAATATTCCGGGTCATCCCGTTGCTCATCCTCTTCCTCCCTGCGGCGCTTTTCCCAGTCGTCTGGCAGCTCTATACGTCGCCATAGCTGATCTTCTTTTTTATTGGCGATTTTTTGGATGCCTACAAACTCCAGCTCGCCTGTCAGCCGGTTTTTACCATAACCAACTGGCGGTAACTGGCACTCGTAGCCTTGAATCTCTTCTACACTTCCTCCTTCAATTGGGTAGTACATATCACCGCCTAAACTATAGGGAAGGCGGCTTATTTAGCCAAAAAGCGGATTGACTTATTTGCCGTTAGCAATCATTTCTGGTGTAAGTCGTCGTTTAGCTTTCTGCTGAAGATCATCATCCTCACCAAAAAATGTTCGGTATAGTTGATCCAGGCGCCGAATATCCTTTTCTATCTCTTCCTTGATAGCCGCCTTCTTCTGTACAGAGTCTAGTTTCTCCCGGCTGTTCTTACCACTAATAGGCTCACACACTTCTTTAATGGACTCCCAGAATGAAGATTCAAACGCACATATAGCCGCCCATTCTTTGGAACGGGCAAACCGCATAAGGTATTTGATAATTAATGATGGGCTATAGATGTGCGTTGAGTTAACAACAGCTGCTGCTAATGTTTCATCTGTCAGTCTTGCCAGCAATACCGCAGTATCTTTACGGTAATTAAGGTCCCGCTCATAGCTTACAAGCGGCGACTTTGGATCATATACCATTATCATAAATCGTAAGATGCTGTCCAGGTTCTCGTCATACCATTCTGCATCTATGATTTCGCCCAGCTTTGGATAAGTTTCCAGTATCTCCGTATCAATTAACGGGTTAAACTGACAATTCTTAAAGTCTGATTGTTTGTAGGTCATTGGTTTTGTTTGGCTTTTCTTTCATCGGATTGTTTTTTCTGCCCAGCCTTCTTTTGTTCTGCTGCTTCAATTTTGTATATATCCATTTTTTGTTCTTCCCATGTCTTTAGCAACTCCTTGCTATAATCGATCAGTTGGTTGCCTATTTCTTCGCGTTGCTCATCGGTATCAGCGTTAAAATAATCACCAACAATTCCATTAAATGCCTTATAAGCAGGAACCCTAGTTAGGCCGAACTCTTTGGCATATGCGATCATGTCTTGGACAGACTTTGAATTATATGCTGGGCTACGCTTAAACAAACCGGTATCCGTAAAATCAAACTTATGGCGACTATCATCACGTCCAATGTCTGACAACTTAAGGGCAAAGGCGCCAGTGTAGGAGAATTGCCGTTGTAAAAAATGATCCCACTTACGAGCATCAATGTCAGCTAGATTTTGTACAAATGGTATATATTTAATTGCTTCGATTTGTGAAAACCTCTGCAAAAGCTGTCCTAACCTGGAAGCTGTTTCTGTGTGACGCATAGCCAAGTTTAAAGCATCTTCGTCAATGGGTATTATATTGCGCTCCCTAAAGAAATCATAGTTAGCCATGCCTTCTATTACTGTTTGATAAGGACCGGCTATATTGCCCTCATCAAATGGCAGTATAAGCTTCAATACTTGCGGCGCTAGTCCATCAAAAGCTTTCTTATTGTCGGCATATTTATAACTTAATAGCCGATCAACGCCCATTAGTGGGATAGCTAACTCGTATGGCTTGGGTATGCTGAGCCATTTATTAGGGCCAACGCGAAAATTCCAAAACATGTCACGTTGGTAACCTGGCAGTTCTTCATAAAGTTTTTCATCCTCTTCGTTACGGTGGTTCCAGAGCCATGCGGCTACGCCAGGAACAATGCTATAAGCAAACGTTTTTAGCATAAACCCGCCAGGATTTTCCTTAAAACTGTATGCGGCAGAACGTAAGCCTTGTACTGCTGCATTACTGAATGGAATTATCTGATTGGCAATTTTCATCCAATTCCCCATAATCGCGAAGTCAATAAGGTTACGTGCTTTATACGCCGCATACATCGAAGCGTTATAATCATCCATGCCTTTCTTCTTTGCTTCTTTAAAGGCAGATCGATATTCAGCAACACGGTTAGATGTTTCTCCCTTGGTCAATAAATCTGTATACCCGCCCCACATACGCTTGAACAGTGCGGGGTCAGCCAGAATAAATCGCTTATCTTTCGCCATCCCGCTCATGGCCTCCGTCAACAGGCCATAGTAATAATCTTTGCTTTTAGCGTAATGTCCACTATTTAAGCCGCCAGCCCGCGCAATAGCGTGCCAGTCCTCTTGGCTACCAATTAAGCTGGCGAATCCAGAGCCTGTAGTTGATTTTATGAGCCTATCCTGGGTATCCCTTACCCAGTTACGAACCGCAAAGGCCGGGAAGTGGGTGGTAAAAAATCTTAAAGTAGTTGCTGGCAATGTTATTAATGTTGGGAGCCTATATGCCTCTTTATCAAGCCCCTTAAGTTGTTCGTGAATATCCTTTTGGAATCGCCATTTCTCAGCCTTCCCGTTTATAAAAATAGATATTGTGTCTGGGTCCCCATCCTTCGCTATGATGCCAATATCTGAATAACGCTTGGGGTCCCCTTCATTGCTGAAACGCGGATCAATTAACAAATCCCTAAACGCTCGTAGCACATCATTACGATCTGATTCACGCATTGTTTTATAGAGCGTGTCAAGTAATGAAGAGTATGGGTTTTTTATGGTTTTAGTTGACCCTTGAATGTTATGCAGAAATTGGGTAGCGCTACCTAATGCTGCACCAGGCCCCTCAAAGCCAGTTATTTCTTCACCAGGCGCTGTTTCCATTACACGCTGCAACGCAACATATTGCTCATTGTTCTCTGTAATATATTCATACGCCTCCTGTGATAAGCGTCCTTTATCTACCGCGTAGCTCAGTATTGCATCCGCTAATTGTCGGTAGCGTTTTGCTGCTTCCTGTATACGCGCCAGCCGCTTAGGGTCGCCATTATAATATTCGGTCAATGCTTTCTGTGCAACTTCAAAGTCTTCCCTGATTCCTGCACCAACACCCGTTAATTCATTGCCGCGCGCAAATTTCTTAGACAACTCAACTGTTCTTTCTGCTACCATAAACGCAATTGTATCCTGCATATCTGCCTTAACTGTACCAGACGTTGAGTTGTCAAAAGGCGCTAAGAGCCACGCAAGATTCATGGCATTGCCATTGCCGTCTGAAAGTACTTCGCCTCGCCCATTGATCATTCCACTCTTAAGAATCTCTCCAAACTTACCGTCTATGCCTAGCAGTATGCGTGACAGGATAAGCGGGTCATTTTCCGGCAATACATCATCAAGGCCACGCAGGCCTTTGGCGTATTTAAAAGCTTTCTCAAAAGCCGCTAACGGGTTTATGAAGTTTGCCGCAAGCTTGTTGACCCATGTGATGCTAAACTCATTATTTGTTTCTTCCTTCTTAAAAAGTTTTCCTAAAAGCCCTTTCGGTTTATCAGGCTCAAATTCAATATTAGCCTTCATGATATCTGAACCATTAGCACCCGCTAGGATTCTGATATCATCGGAGAATGATTGAATAGTGCTGCGAAATTTATCGCTGGTATTTGCTTTGTATAACGCCGTAACCTTGGGCGCCATTTGTTCAGCAGCTGCCGGATTTACAACATATGCACGCAGCCATTCAGCAAACCCTTCCTTGTCTATATATCGACGCGGGTTTGGGTGTCCAGTTGGCGGTGTGCTACCAAATGAAGCAAACTGATCCAGCTCTGTCAATGCAACTGGGTCTTTTGCAATTTTAGTATAAAGATCAAAGTGGTCGTCTATAGCGTGTCCAAGCTCATGGGCAATAGTATCCAGATCGTTATTGCGTTTTATTTTTATGCCTTTAAACCCCGGTAGATATGCTCCAATACCCCCGTAACGACCCGTTTTCCCATAAATCAGGCGCTGCTTAAGGCCAGTTGTCACGTCCTTTACAATTTGTGGTAATTTCTTTGGTTGTTTCCCAACGATTGGATCAGGCATGATACGACCTGTCTGAGCAGGCGTTGCGCCTATGTTGGACTCATAAAACTTTTCTTGCGTTTGTGTGACTTTTTGTTTTGGCGCCTTTGATCTTGTAGCTCCTGCGCTTTCTTCAAAGGATGCAGCAGGCTTCTGCACATTTGCCCGCTGAATATTTTCTACAATTTCCTTTGCATTTTGGGTTTGCATCGCTTTCTCCGAGAATTCCATCTCGCCGCTATCCATCTTAGCGTATAGCTTGCCATCACGCAAAACAAATGACTGTCCGGTAGTCGGGTTGGTCCAGTGCTGTTCATTAGAGGTATCTGTATTTTGAGCATTTGCACGCCTATTGCCCCAGAACGCCTTCCCATCTTTTGATTGTACTGTACTTGGCTCTATGCTTATATTAAATTGCTTTTCAGCTAAATCATACATTTTCGTTGCGAGTCCCTGACGCTGGTACTTTCTCTCAACATCAACCCCCGTTGCATAATATGCCTTACCATCTTTCTTTTTTTTAAGCCTTAGAGTGCCTATTCGTTTATCGCCATCATACAACTTTACACTATATACATTGCTCCCATGATCATCTGCTACAGCTTTGTACTTATTGCCACTTTTATCAGTAATTTCAGATGTTACTGCTTTTTGAGTTGGCGGTTGTTCTGAAATTGTTTCAGTTTCTATCCTAACTTTAAACTCATCTAACGTCAATGGTGTCTCATCAGGCTCAAGATTCTCCCTGTAGTCATTATACATGTTAATGTAAACATCATCTGGTAACGCGTCCAGTTTGTTTGCGCTTGGTTCAGTAACCGGCGCGGCTGTTCCTTCTGTACCCCCGATTATTTCAGCCGCGCCAGGTTCTGGCGCTGTTGCGGTAGCGCTACCTTCGGGCTGCGTTTGTTCTTGTTCTTCTGTTTCTGTTGCCTCCTTTTTATGGGTTGAATGCTCAAGAATTTCCTCATTGAGCTTTTTGATTTCTTCCTTTATTGGTGGGTGTAGTGCCTCATCTTCGGTTTCCAGGCGCTTTTGTAACTCATCGCGCTTAGCAATCTTATCAATCATGGCCATACGCGAAACGTCCTTAATATCTTCAGGAACGGTTTTATCTACAGCGCGCTGTTCCTTTATTTGGTTTTGTATATCATCTGCATCCTCTTTGGTAATGTCACCGTTCAAAACCATTTCACCCAGCTTGGCATTGGTAGTTTCTTCTGGCTGCTTGGTAATCCAATACAGTATTTTTTTATACGTCTTTGGGTCTACAGCCGCCCTGCCAACCTGGGATAAAGTACCGGCAGCTAAAGCGAATGTCAATTCACCCATGAATGCCTCACGCACAGTGTCATCATCTCTGAACATGCCGGCTTCACGGGCAGCTTCATTCTTTTTGTCTTGTAAATAGGCCGCTACCATGCCATCGGTAACGCCTTCAATGGTTGTTTCAGCGGCAAAATGCTTAGACTTAGCAAGAACTTCCTTAACAGCATTTTTGAAACCGCCAGTGATTTTAAACTTAGGCAGTTCTTTAATACCAATACGACCGCCAAGATAGGAGGATATAAATCCTTCGGCAGCATTATATTTGCCCTCGATCTTGGCCTGTTTTAATGCGCCCTCATAGGCTTCATCCTCGGATTTGCCCTGATTGCGCAAATCATTATAGCTCTGCGTAAAGGCGGCTTCAAAGCCACGCTTGTAATATTCAGGGGTGTTGATAGCGGCACTTATATAAGGAGCTGCGCCCTCTGCGCCCACCAAACTTGTTGCCATGGTAGTAGCCGTGCCTTTTAACAGCGTTGCCCATTCTGAACCGAACATCTGGCCAATTTCACCAGCTCCTTTAGGAACCTCAACTGCATCATCAGGATCATACGCCGCTCTTCGGGCTTCCATAATCTTTATAACCTGGTCCTTTGGCAACTGTAGGATTTTATATCCTTCCAGGCTTTCAGCGCGCTGCCTTACACCAGCAATTAATGCTTTGAAGAAGGGCAACTCCTTAACTAGCTGTCCCGTTTGTGCATTATATTTTAGGTCGCCTTTTTCAATCGATTCAATGTTCTGAATTATTTTATTACCAGATGCTGGCCGTTCTTGCATCCTGGCACTGGCATCCAATGCATACATCGAGCTTTGCAGCTCTTTCGCCTTCTCCGGCTTGTGTACGACAAGCTGGTTTACAAATTGTCTGGCTTGTGGCTCATTGGTTTTAATCTCACTCTTTAATCTGCCAACTTCCTCTGCTGACACTGGCAAGTCCTGTGGTTTTATTTGAGGATCTACCCGCTCACGAATTCCTGCCAGCGCGGCTGCAACAGGCATGTCTGTGCGCCGGGACTGCGCAAATTCATTATAGGCTTGCTGTTTTGCATCTTCATAACGCTGGTAGCGGATAAGCTTTTCTACAACATCATCATTCGCATCCAGTTCATTGAATAGATTAGTTTTAGCGGTTTGTAGCTTTTTATCAAATACGTCTTTTTGCACTTGTCCTGTTTTAACAGGAATGGTTGCGGCACGCGCAGTGCTTTCGGCAACAGTTGGCGACTTTACAGGTTTAGTAAAATCTTCTTTTGGTATTGTAGGCGTCTCTGGTGTTTGCTTAATAGCCGGAGCGGCACTACCACTGAAATATGATTTTAATTCAGGGTAATAGTTACTAATTTCCTCATATTTAATTTTGCTATTTGTAAGGCCATAGTATAAGCTTCTGAAGGCTTTAACTTCTTCACTTTTAAGCTTAAAATCCTTCATTAACACATCATCCCCTTTACCGGCCTCAATGGCGTCTAACACATCATCGCCTGGTCCTGTGAATGGCATATCTTATTTATTTGCTTCAGTAAATGGTAGCCCTAATGGCTGGGTCGTTATTTGACGCCAAGCTTTTACTTTCTTTTCACGTCTATCAATATCCCGTTGCATCTCTACTTCCTCGCTAACCTTAAATTTATTATTCTCATAGCCGATCTTTTTAAGAAGCTCTTTTATGCGGGGATAGCCAATACCGTTTGCTTCACCGATCTGGTATATAAACTTACCAATGTCTGATTCCTTTATAACTTCTGTAGATACTGGCTTCCGACCATACATATCTAACTTACCCTCCTTCTCAACTGTCAGCTCCCTTGTATCTGGATTGTAATATATTCCCCTATAGTTAAAGTTCTGGCCACGGCCAGCCTTAAGACCTCCTTTAGGGAATACAGTTGTTACATCAATCAAAGGGCTATTTGGTATTGTATTCTGTAAATAGTCAGGGTTACCACTAAATATTTCACCAATGGTTTCAATGGGGTTTGTTTTGAGGGGCTTATGTTGATCCCTTACCTCTGCTTTTATTTCTGTGATCTCACGTAAATTTTCCTTGTATTGCGGCGTGCTTTGAACGTTTAAACTAATCATTTGCGGACTCGGCTTATTGTTGATAATCTTTTCACCTATTTTCCCATAGTTTCGTTGTGGTCGGTTTAGTTCTCTGTACGCCAAAGCCTGTTCCACCAACTGAGCCTGTTGGCTATTAGGTGATATCTTCTTGCCAGTTGCAGATTCGTAGTTATTAAGTTCGGTTTTTAGCTTGCCGCGAAGATCCGCACGCAAGTCATCTGATAGCCCCTCAAATATTGATTTATCTAGGAGCCTCACTTGCTCCCGTACCGGCTTGCCAGCTTCATCTGTAAACGTATGCATCAAAGGCTGGCCACCATCATAAGCCAATGTGTATTTGGGCACAAAGCCTTTAATTTTCTTGCCGTCCCATTCTGGTTGCATATATTCCTGGTAAGTCACATTAACGTCAACCTTATCTTTAGTGCCAAACCTATCATAATCTTCAACGCTGTGTGTCTCTGTTTTTGTTTTAGCCTTATTGGCAAAGTCTTCCCACCCTCGCACAGATGTAACTGCCTCGGGGCGATCTTTGATTGCTTGGCTTACCCAGTTCACAGACGGGTCTGCCTGATCTGGATCAAGTTGTAGCTGACCATTTGCATCAGGTTTATAAAATGCACTTTTTAGCGCCTCTTCACGGAGCTTAGCAAAGTCATAACCAGTATAGCCGGAGTCTTTAAGCTTTGCAATCTGATCATCAACCTGTTTATTTATATTCTTCGCATTGGTGGAATATGTACTTAGCTTATTGACCATAGGCCCAAGTGCCATCATCAGCATTGGTGAGTCTGCACCGGCTGCAACCAATCTTGCGCCTTGTTGCAATGCCTCATGGATACCTTGATTTATAAGGGGGTCAAGCTGTGTTCCTGACAAATAATCTTTAGGGTCCAGGTAGTTTTGCAGAAATGTACCCGCAGCGTTACGCTTAGCCTGCTGTTGTAGCGCCAATTGATCAGCTTTTAGCTGGCGCTTTTCCATTTGATCAGCAGCGTGATATAAGCCCGCCCATTGATTTGGTTCGCCTACGAATCCCTGTAAGTTTAAAGGCATCTTGTAAATGTTTTATCTATAGCTTGCAAGCGGCATTGTAAATGGCCGCGCCTGTAAATTATTCTCATAATTAAACCTTGGGTCATATGGATAATTAGGGACCCCGCCGGCTCCAGCCCTGTTCCCACCACCACCAAATAAAGCCTCACTGCCGCCCGCAAGGCCAAGATTCATGGCACCAAACCCAAGATTACTTATGCTGCTCCAGGTGTTTTGACGATTCGCATTTTGCGCACCGCGTATCTGGGCCATATCCTGGAACCGTCGCACGCTGTCCTGGAATACTTTATCATCCTCATTGATCTGCGTTGCTTGCGCATTTGTTAGATTACCATAACGGCGCTGGTAATCCTGGGCTTCCTGGGTAGCCAAATTGCCAAACGCTTGGTTGGTTTGACCTTGGCCGGCAGCAGCCAATGCTAATGCCTGGGATGCATCGGTGGCATTACGATTGATTTGGCCAAATGTATTGGCTTGGTTTTGATAGATGTTACGTTCAGCCGCAGCCGCACCTGGCATACGGGCGTTTAATAACGTTTGTGCCAGCCCAAGCTGCTGGGCTGCTAAAGGATTGGCTTTGTATTGGGGGTTCATTCCAATTAGTCTTTCCAGCTGCCTATTGGCCTTACGGTTGCCAAATAGACTACCAATGCCGCCAATTACGCCAAGGCCTAAGCCTGCTATTGCTAAAGGATTCATGTTACTATGTCTTTATTGTGGTACATATGCCAAAGCTGGCGACTCCATAGGCTGCGCTTTTCTACTCGCCATAGCTTTTTGAATCGCCTTTTGTATCTCAGGATGCTTTTTAATTATCTCGTCACGAACCGACATGATCGTTTTACCATACACAGGGTTGGTCGCCATATTTAGTGGATTGGCCCTTGTAGTTGGAATACCATAATAGTATTCAGTAGTTGGCACGCCAGCTCCAGCCCCCCTGGGCATAAGCTTACCGTATCCATTGTAGGCTTGCAACGCAAAGGCTTCGCCTTTCTTATCATACCCCAACCGCTTCGCATAATCTAATTTATCTACCAAGGCTTTTACCATTGAGTTTGCCCCCTGTTCATAAGGGTTAGTAATGCCTGAATCAGGCAAGGTTGCCCAAGCACTTCCAACGTCCTCATTAAGATTGCCCAGCTTCGTTTCCTGTAGTGCAATTGCAAGCGCAGTATTGGGGTCAACGCCTTTGTTCATTGCCTGCTTTATAACATAATCTATCACGTCTGGATTAACTGACGCCGACATTGGCGCATCGCCTTTCCATGGTTGCCCTGTTGCCGGGTTAAACTTGCGCAAATCCTGTATTTTTAAGCGCCTTGTATCTTTGGGAACGTATAAAGGCAGCTTCCCTGCTGGTACAGGATCTTCGGCATTAAGGCCATCCAGCCCAGAGGCCATGCCAAGGCCTTTAAATAATGCTGAATTCATTGTGTAGGTATTGAATGTCCTAAACTTAATTGGTATCCAATGTTTACAAACCGCAATTCTAACGGCGTAGTGCTAACTGTAAACTCCAACATAAACCGAAATGCGTAGGTGCGCATTTTCTCCCCTGTAACTAATGCGTTTGCCTTTAAGCCGGTTGCTGTAGGTGTTAGTACATTGCGATATATCTGGCTATATAATATGCCTTCACGATTTTCATAATCAAAGTCCTGGAGGTTACTAACCTGGGTATATGGTGATAGGCTCATGAAATACGTAAGCGTCGGCAACATATTGGCTTCAACACATATATTATTATAAACCTTAACGCGCTCTGGTTGCTGGTTACATATACCCATAATACGCGGCTTGTATTGCGTGCCATAAAATTCGCCATATGACTCTGTGCTGTTGTGCTCATAGAGCTGGCCAAACTTGAAGCTGTATAGCTTATTTTGAATTGCTACCCAGCCCTCGGGCGTCTGGCTATATGACCCAATCCAGTAATTAGGTTCGGCATTAATTTTATATACCAGCGTTTTTGCCTGACCATCATAAATATCAAACGGGTATACATAGCTTGTATATGGTGAATCGGGCAAATACCCCAATGGCGGGTTTTGTAAAACACGTGGCACAGTAATAAGCAATTCCCAGTGATGCGGGTCAACGGTAGTAAATATAAAAGGCCGACTACCCAATGCCTCGATCTGCTCTTGCGTCATTGACATGTACTGATCACAAAACAGTTTCCAGTAACGTGTCATTTTATAATTGGAAATAGGGAACAACCCATTTAGGCTGTATTGTACAACCTTTCCATTGAGCACATCTACCCAGTAAACATTGCCTCGGAATTGGGTAACCGATTCCGGGTTGATCGTGCCGAAAGAGCCTTTCAGATTATTAATGGTGCCAATTACTTCCAAAGATGCCGCTAAGAACTGCGATACCCCTGTATTGTCTAATACCTTAGTTTCTCCCAGATACAATGAACTGGTTTCATTAGTACACACAGCGAGCATTACATCACCTTCATCCTGTGTTTTAGAAGTAAGGATAAGCCTATTTATTTCGCCGTTCTCAAGCGGTACTGCCTTTTCATTTAAAGCTTCAAACGTTGATAACCCATTTGTAGCAGTTCCTGGGATGTAAACATTGCTGTATGATATGTTTTGAGGCTTAATGCTTTGCCCCGACTTAACTATAAAATTAACCTTTCCGCCATCATTGTCCCACCGGCTATAGAACCGATCATTAGGCGACATGGTTTCAGCGAAGTATGTAATACTATCATAATTTCTTGTTAGCGCATAAGCATCAGGCAAAAACGTCCCTGTTAATATGCTAAACAAGCGCCCCGATGTTGCGGGATTTGATATCTTGTACATTTCGCCCACCTCATAAAATGGCTCCTGACTTCCGGCTTGATATGGTGTATATATTTCATAAATGAGCTTGAACGAGGCGAAATCGCCTATGCCGCCCTCTGGAACGTTTACTATTATATATTTTCCGCTTTGTCCAATTACCGATAATGTATAAGCTGTATTGTCCTCTTTAATAAGATAGCACACATCGCCTTCACTGAATACATAACCAAGACCGGCCTGTGTTAAAGATGTAGTATCCAGCGCAATGCCTACTGCGCCCGATACAAATGTTGTACTGGTGAACTGGTAATTGCCATCAGCGTCTTTTGTGGCATACTTTGCATTCGATGTTTGTTGAACAGCCTGTAAAAAAAATCTGGTTCGTAGGTTAAGCGTTCTAACGACTGAATAATAATATGCCCACTCTGGTATTTCATTTAAGGCGTTATCATTACTTAAAGACCAGTTAATACCGTTGATGGCTGTACTTAAGGCATAATTACGCGCAGGAATTATTACCAATGTCGGATCGGCAACATTTGATCCAAAAGGTGGCGTCACTACGCCACACTTCCGCATGGCATAATCATAAAACACAATACCAAGCTTATACTGTGTTTGGGTTTTAAAGATATCATAAGTACTAACGGACAGCCCAGTTATTGTAGTCCAATAAATTGAATAAAAGTTTTGCGCGCTTGTTAGCGATAATGAGAATGCTGCGTTGACACTAGCAAGTGCTGCATTTAAATCAACCCCTCTATATGTTAAAGCCGCCAGCGTTACTGTTGCTGGTGGTGGTGGTATAGTTGGGTATGTTGAACAGCTACAATATTGCTCAGATGATGTAACGGCATAATAACCTGCTGGTGAAACCATATTGAGGTATACGTACCATGCGGAATATCGCTGGGGGCCAAGAAATGGCCGCGTCATATACACCTCTTCCAAATTCACGCTAACGCTGGAACCAGAAAGCGTAACGGTGTTTAGCGAATAGGTTAATGATGTGCTTAGCGGTGCATCATATCCCTCAACATTATTGCCAAGGAAAAGGCGATTCTTAGCAATTTCTAATGTTTTAGAATAAATAGGAACGCTATCAAAGGGTTTTAATATTAAATCGCTGCTGACTGTTGGCCCAGTAATGTTGTTGTAAAAATTATAGGTTAGTTGGCCCGTGCCTGAATTCTGTGAATTTATTTCAGTTTCTTCTGCACTAATTGCCTTATCCCATGTCTTTATTACGTTAGCTGTATTTGCATAACGAACAATAAGATTAACAATTTTAACAGTATTGGGAATGCGCTCAAGCGGGTCCATTGTAACGATGATTCTATTGAAAGTATCCGTAACCTTATTCAACCGCGAGGCATTGCTGTAAGTCCCTACTACTGTTATTTCATTGTTATAATAAATATATTGATATGAAAAACTAAAGCTTTCATTGGCGATAAAGTTATTAGCGAAGCTAACATCTGTATCTTTCACTATGTTAGGCGCTAATGGTGGCGGCGGCTTAATGATAGTGATTTCAGAGAAGTCAATTGGCGCGGTATATGGCACGGCATCCGTTACATAGGATGGATCATTTAATTTTATACCTGCATCAATATCGATTTTACGTGGTTCATTGGTTGTGCTGTCTGGCCAGTACAGAAGGCCATTAACGACACTGGCCGAATGTATTAAACTGTTCTTATTAAAGTTTAAACCGCCAGTAACTTGATTAGCTAACAGCACATCATAAAATGTCCCTGACTCAACGAAATAACAAATTATCTTATCCCATGGTCCATAAAGATCTTTTAGAAAGTATATAATGCGGTTGTTTTCTTGATCTACAACACTACCGATCTGTACAAATGTTACCGAAGGTAATATTGGTGATAGCAGAGTGTTACTTCCAATCGATTCTACTGTTCCAATTACGCCGTTATCTGTTGACCCAACCCTGGCATTTTCAAGGTTTACCCACTCATTAGGCGCAATGCGGAAATCAACATCATCGAAGTTGCCATGTCCATCCCCGTAATATTTTTTCTCGTAATTCATTTAATTAAGTATCTTGCTTCCTTCATAAGTGTGACCTCATTTGTGAGGTCACAGCGCCCGACCCTTTTGGGTTGGGCTTATTCTATTCCTTAATGGCCGCTGTATAGTTTCTATATATAATTTGTCGTAGGTCATATAGGGTTAACTCACTCATCCGTGCCCGTAACAGCCGGCGCTGGTTTAAGTAATTTCTGGATTCTGGCGATACATCACTATCAGCGTTTACACTACGTTTCCAGTTAATATAAGCCTCTATTGTGCTCCATGCATACTGTTCAACTTGTGTGGCATTGTCAGAGGTCTGGCCATCACTGATATACTCAAGAACGTAAGTGCAGTCGCGTGAGGATTCTAAGAACTGTATTTGATTACGCTCCTTTAGTATTTTAAAGCCATCAGGTACAATTCCAGTATTGTAACCATATAGGCGCCCAAGATTCTCCCCCAAGTCATCAATGTTTTGAAACATCCAGTAACCCGGCCAAAAGGGGAAATCCAGATTAAACGTACCAGGGTCCTGGTAGGTAGTTATCTGGCCCTGGTTGTTATATGCATGTAGCCGGTTGATACTATCTCGCTGCGTAATAGGCTGCACGAACTGACCCATTTTAATACCAACCTTGGTCCAGTCGAGGTAGTCACATGGAAGATCGGCAGCATAGTAATCGTTAAGCTCAAGCTCTACAGTGTTTATTATCTTCAGGCTATCAAATGTCAGTTCTCGTAGGCAGGTGGAAGCATGCACCATGTATTCTATATAATAGTGTAATGGCATCCGCTTAGCCAGCAGATTACGACGTACTATTTTATCGAGTGTTGTGTATTTCATGATTGCATTTGCTGATTAATAGCCACCCCCCTTTGCTCTTTAACTCCGCTGTCAACCAGCTTATCAGAAATAGGCTCAGTTGTAAACAGCTTGTAAACCTCCTGTATAACATCCCACTCCATATCTGAGGGAATGGGCAGTATATCATAATCGCTGTACTGACTTATATCCAACACCACCAACCGCATTGTGACTGTTATTGGGTCGGGTTGGGTAAGATCTGTGGTATAGACAATATCCATCCCATACCATTCATAGCCAACCTGCCCGAGCAGATCATTAAGTAAGGGTTGAGACTTTAGAAGACCCAGCTGGCCCATCTCCAGGGGAATGAATGGACAATCAGGGTTCGCTGGGTCAAAGATTTGATATACGCCTATGCCTCTAGGTAATTTAAGCGGCATGGCCGGCAGCGTTGATTTGCTGCGCGTTCCATACTGCACAATAGGAATATCTTCATACGTCGCTACACTGGCGCCGTTTGGTATCATTTCAAACGATGGGATATTCAGGTTTAAATATTCCATCTTTAGCAGCTTGTTAAGCACCTGCTCAACCGCTATTTTCACCTCCGGTATTTTCACTTTGGCAGCTGCCGGAATATTACCACCGTTTAACAGTCGCACTACTTGCTCTGCAATTCGATATTTTGTTGTTGTTGCCATTATGCTTTAGGTACAGCAGTTAGATTTTGCTGTGATTTCATTTCGCTCCATTGGATAATGTCAGGCTCTGATAGGTTTATTCCCAGGCCGTTAAGTGCTATTAAGATTATGCTTAATATGTCCTTGTCGTTCCATTGAAGCTGTACGCTTGTAAGGGGGTCGTAAACGATGACACGCCCGCTCATAAGCGTATAGCCAAATACAGGCGTCCTGGGAACTGCGAGGTATACCATTGTGCCCGCGTGCTGGACCTTTGGATACAGTTGCCACGTGTCATTATCGACCCGAACAACAACCGGTGTAAACTCGCTCGGCGCGTCGATCTGGCTATTGAGCCTATAGGCAAGTTCGTCGTCTGCAATCACCTCTACAGGACGTGTTCGGGTAACGTTTAAGTCATCAACTACTGTAGTTGTGATTGCCAGCATGTCCTGGTAATCTTCTGGGTTTGTAATGACACCTGTTGCGTGCGAGAATGTAAGTGCAGCCTTGAACGGTGCCAAGGCGTCATCAAGCCGCTGGCTTGTTTGGTATTTTGTATAGTATGTATTAAACAGGGTACGCTGCCCCCGGTCAACAATCATAGTTAACTCTTCGGGCGTGTACCAGCCGCCTTGGGCCTTATTTATATAGAAATTTAAAAGCTCGTATATCTCGTTTAGGTCCATGAAGGCCTAAACTATAGGTAATCAGTGAGATGTTGCCAAAAAGCGGATTGACTTTATCCCTCCTTAGCCAATACATACTGTTCTTTAATTATATAAAACTTTTCCAGGTTAAGCTGGTATTGCATGACCGTTTGCGGATTTATGTAAACTGTATCACCAACGTAAATGGGCAGGCTGCTATTGACTGCCCGGACTACTGCCCTGTCCTTAATAACAATATTATTATAATTGTCAGGCCTGATAATCCGACTGGTAAAATCGGCCCGCTTTTCAGTGATCGGGTCAAGCATCACATAACCATTTATCATTTGGTACTGCCCATCCTTAATTATGGCAAATACCTGGAGTATGTCACATAGCCACAACTCTTCATACTGTTCAAGTTGTTCGTTGTAAACAAACAGCAGGTTTTTATATACAGGCGTATCTCTGTCCGGCTGATCACGGTAAGCAAACACCACGTCATATCGTATTAGGATTTCATCACCAGGTTCAACGCAAATGCTATAGCCTTTATAATCTTGTCGGTTTATAACGCCTGGGGCAACCGAAATTACTCGGGCCTTTAACATCGCATATTCCTCTGGTTGCCAAGTGGGATCGAAGTAAATTGTCTGGCCAGATTCAAACGTGCGAGAATCATACAGCTTCTTATCTAGTGATACAATCAATTTATTTATTGGTGTGTGCATATAAAAAATCTACAAATAATTTTTTTAATTAAACAAAGTCCCTTAGATTTTTAATATGGTCATGCTCTTATTAATTGCGGTCTACCTTCTGGGTTATGTTTGCGCCTATTTATCATATAGGTCCCTTATAAAATCCAAACATAGCCGTGACTGGCTTTTAATAGAGAAGATTGTAGTTATTGCCCTAAGCCTGTTTAGCTGGCCAGGGCTACTAACATTTGCCTTTATAATTATTGCAGGTTTCACATTTCGTATTGATTTAGACAAACAATGTAAATGGTAAACATTATACCACTGGGCCATCGTGTGCTCGTAAAACCCATTTTGCGCAAAGAGAAGCAAAGCGGTGGACTGATAATACCAGCCAGCGTTAATAAGGAATTAGAAGAGGCTGAAGTTATAAAGACCGGCGATGCTGTCATAAACGTTAAGGTTGGCGATAAGATATTGTATCATTCGCGCATTGGCACGCCATTGCTGATCGAGGACATAACCTATAAGTTTCTCAATGGGCCTTCTGCCACAGATACCGGTGAAATAATTGCCATCATATGATCCACGAATGTAATAAACCCATACCATGCCTAACGCCGTTAGGACCTGGTTATATCTGGTACATCACCAGCAACGGGATGCTTGAAAACGATGAGGTAACGGTTGTATTAACAAGCGACGGCGGCGTCAAGCATTTTACTACAGAGCAGATCAAGATATGGTACAATGCCACTTACGATATTAATAAAGGGATTCCACAACCGCCATTCTAAATGAAAATACTATTTAAGCTACCGAGCCGTAGCAGGCCTGAGCGATTCTTTAAGACGCTGGATAACCTGCATACTATGATAGTTGATAAGGAAAACTTTCATATTGCTTGCACACTGGATGAAGATGATTATTCTATGAATAATCAGGAGGTAAGAGCACGCATTACGGCATATCCTAACACAACTGCAATGTTCGGTTATTCAAAGTCAAAGATCGATGCTTTCAACAGGGATATGCTTGATATTGATGGCTGGGACATATGCGTTGCGGTCAGTGATGATATGCAGTTTACTGTAGTTGGTTTTGATAACCTTATACGTGAGGGCTTTAGATGTAACGCATCAGATTTAGATGCATTATTACACTACCCGGACCAAGATGCTAAACAGGCAATACCAGTATTATATATAGCGGGTAGGAAATACTTTATTCGGGACCTGTTCATTTATAACCCTATCTACGAAAGCCTGTTTTGTGATAACGAATCAATGGAGGTAGCTAAAATGCGCGGCAAATATTTCTATATGGGCATACGCATCTTAAATCATTTAAACCCGGCTTATGGCCACCTTCCGCGAGACGCCCAATTTGACCGGCAGCAAAACCTATGGGGAAGGGATGAGCGCGTATTCAACATTCGTAAAGCTAACAACTTTGGTCTTATTATATGAGCCAGATACTTCTGTCAGTCCTCATACCAACAGTACTGGAGCGGGCTGAGCAATTCCATAAATTAAAGCAACACATATTCCACCAGCTGGTTGATCACGAGCTGACTGACATAGTGGAGATCCTGTATATCCAGGACAATAAAGAGATGACCATTGGTGCAAAGAGAAATAAGTTGTATCGCATGGCAAAGGGCGAGTATAGTTTACAGGTGGATGATGATGATTGGTTACACCCTTTGGCCATGCCGTACATTGTTGATGAACTTAAAGATAATCCTGATTGCGTTGGTTATAAAGAATTATGCATATATGATGGCAAGCGTGTTGAGTCTAGCAATTTTAGTATTGCTTATCCTGGCTGGTTAGATAATTACGATGGCTTTAACCATGTACGGACTCCTTTTTTTAAGACTCCGATTAAAACCAGGTTGTGCTTACAATGCCCGATACCTGATATACGGTTTGGTGAAGATCATGAATTTGCTAAAATGATATATCCATTATTAAGCCGGGAGAATTATATAGATGAGTTTATTTACTACTATCAGCATAATTCAACACCTCACAATGAGCGATATGGAATAACCTGATGAATCCAACAAAACAATAATCATATGTCAGAAAAGTCTTTAGGAGAACAACGTGTACGAACAGATTTTAATGCCAGTGGCTCAGAGCTGGTGGATATTATTAAAAATAAAAGCGCAGACCTCATTAACATTTGCGAAGCCTTAAAGGCTAACGGCAAAGATGCGCGGCTTGCCTCACTTGCCCAAACCAGTTATGAGGAAGCGGCTATGTGGGCAGTTAAATCAGCAACATCGTAAAAAATGGAATTAACAAAAGCTAAAATCTGCATCATAAACGCTGGTATTGGCGGCTGGTACCCGGTGGGGACTAAACGATTACGGAAGAGCTTGAACGAGGTTGGCTTTGCGGGAGATGTGCTAACCTGGGAGGATCAGTATCCACCGAACAGCCACCCTCACCAGGAAGTACCGTACTACTTTAAGATTGCAGCCTTTGAATGGGCTTTATACCGGCAATACACACATATATTATGGTGTGACAGTAGTTTCTGGGCTGTTAATGATCCCATGCCAATATTCGATATTATCAATGATCAGGGGTATTATATGTTCTCATCTGGGTACAGCCTTGGCCAAACGGCTAACGATCGTAGCCTTGAATACCTGGACTACAAACGCGAGCATTTAATGGGCATACCTGAGTGGGCGACGGGCTGTGTTGGAATCAACTTTGAGAACCCAACAGGCCGCGAACTATACAAGCTTTGGAAGGAATATATGGATGCGGGCTTAAGCATTGGTTCCAGGTTACATGACAACCAAAGCACTGATCCGCGCTTTCTGTTCCACCGACAAGATCAGACATGCTGGAGCTTGGCTTGCTATAAACTTGAAGCCCGCAATGAACGAGGCCTGGATCACATAGCATATTACGGCACCGGTCACAACCCACAACAATTAATCTTTTATATAAGAGGTGTATGACAGCAATAATTAGCATTACTCACGATGATAAATATCTGTTTTATTTACCTATTGTAGCATGGTCCTGGAATAAGATAGGCTGCGATGTGGTTGTTATAGGGCCAGACCTGGGCGTTGAAACTACTGATGATCGCATTGAACTAATCATAGACACCAGATGGGAAAATGATATCAGTTTCCATTGGGTGGGTTTCAACGCGCCGCCTGAGAAAGAAGCTACGTATGCGCAATGCTCCAGGTTATATGCAGCTGGGTTTAGGCGGCTCCTGCCTGATGACGAGGTGCTGATCACTAGTGATGTTGATATGGCCGTGTTTAATAAGGAGTATTTAGAAACTGGTCAAGATGGCCGCATACATGTTTACGGCGCCGACCTGGTGCCAGAAGGTCAATACCCAATATGTTATATCGCCATGACCGGCGCCACTTGGCGGGATGTAATGGATATTAAGTTGGGCGAAACCATGCAGGATAAACTGGATCAGCTATTGGGGGACTTAGATTGTGAACACTTCAGAGGTAATTATTGGTGCAAAGATCAGGAAACAATTTACAGTCAGCTCAATAACGGCAATTGGCATCCTGTAATACATAATCGCGCAAAGCTCCCACATCAATTTGCTACACGCCGCGCTGATCGAGACGGCTGGCCAGATGAGCCCGCATCAGATATTATAGACGCACACTTGCCCCGACCTGGATATACTGATGAGAACTTTGAAAGAATCATTCGTTTGTTTACAACAATGTACCCTAATGAAAACTTTACCTGGATGCGCGATTACAGAGATAAATATGTACGATTAATTACAAATAAATGACAGGACTAAGCGACTTCCAACGATTTGACCCCACCAACGGCCTTGTTGAACCCTGGCTTACTCACCCAGCTCTTGACGTAATCAAGAGCTGGGATTTGTCAGATAAGTTAGTGCTGGAGTATGGCGCAGGCTTATCAACATTATGGTGGGCTGACAAATGCAAGTATGTAATGTCAATTGAGGCTGATGCGAAATGGTTCGCAGATATAGTTAGGCAGAGAAACGAACGCGGCCTGGAGGGCAAGGCTGAGTTGCATTATCGAAACTGTAATGAAGGCGATCAAACTAAAATTGACTTTTATACTGAAGTGCCGGCATGGTATACACCAAACATTGTGGTCGTAGATGGCATCTTGCGTTATGAATGTATTCTGAAAGCGCTTGAGTTGCCCAGGCCCCTAACCCTTATAGTAGATAACTGGCAACAAGACTATGTATTTATCTGTCCAGCTGCTGAAGAAGCGCTTAAGGGTTTCACGGGAAACGTTTATGTACAACCGGGCCATACCAATCATGAAGGCAGACCATGGGCAACAGCAATATTTAACATTGAATAAATAATTACTTATGCGCATAGAAATGCCAAATCATAGCAGCAGAGAAGATATCCATGCCATCCACGGCAACACAATGACCTTGTTAAGCGAAAAAGAAGTTAATGAGGGCGATACGATAGTAAGCCCTCATAAAATCACACTAACGCATTATGCTGTTTTCTATGTAGAAGAAATTAAAGAAAAGCGCCGGCCTATGGGTGATTGGAAGTGTGAGCCGCCGAATTTATATAAGATTAGGTTTCGCAAAGAAATGGTAAAGTTTGAGATGACAAATTAACACACATGGCAAAGAAGAAAAAAGAACCTGTTCCTATTGAACCGGTTTACCAACCTGGTGTGCCGCTGCCCCTTGATCACCCGGAAATTCCAGATGAATGGATGCCCGTTGATGATTTTAGCAGCCACCGACCTATGCTATATAGAGCAATTATGAATACACACCATGTTGGATTTTTTGAGTTTGGGACTGGTAACGGGAGCACGCCACTATTAACACAGTTGTATGCAGACGAATTTAGAATGAATGACTGCATAAGTTATGAAAGCGATTACCAATGGTTTGAGTTAATGAAAACTAAATCCTATGAGGCCATAGCCCATGGAGATAATATTTGGACTTATAAGAACCATACTTTGTTTTATGAGCCGGAATACTTGCATGTAAATGTATGGAAGGGGTCTATTGTATTTATAGACTGTGCACCAGCAGAGCTGCGCAAATATCTTATCAGCAAGCACAGCAATATCGCAAAGCTGATCATTGTACATGACACAGAGCATGGCGCTGAGTACGTATATGGCATGCAGGATATTCTAAGCAGCTTCAAATATCGTTGTGACCTAATTGTTGAAGGAGCGCCGCAAACAACTGTAGTAAGCAATTTGTACGAATTTAATAACTGGAAAACTGTTGTCAATGACAAAATTAGATTTGAGTGATTTCTTAGTATTCGCTCTTGCGGGTGCAACCATTGTTGTTATAGCGTTTGTGGTTGGTTATTTAATCGGCTGGAGCTTATACAACATGAACCATAAATTTCGGGACTGGGTTGATAATATACGTCATAATGATAGCACATATAATTATAAATCCCGACAACCCACGGCCAAAAGATAATCTATACCTGGAGTTGGATCAGCAGGGTATAACAGCAAAATTCTGGGTCTGTGTGCCAGATCGCAATAATGTTGTACGGTCCATAAACCTGTCTCATAAACAAATTGTCAGCTTTGCTAAGGACCATTTACTTCCTGAAATATGTATTATGGAGGAAGATGTAATGTTCCCGGCTCAGGATGGCTGGCGATATTTCTTGGATAATAAGCCGCATGAATTTGACTTGTACCTCGCAGGGGCATACGGGCTGAATGATGCGGCTTTTACCAGGATACTTAAAAAGCCTGGAGCAGTTGCGGTGCATAATTTTGCTGGGCTGCATTGCTATATAATAAGAAACACTTACTATGATAAGTTTTTATCCTTAGACGAAAACCAGCATATCGATAACCAGCCCGGTATGGGACGGTTTTTTGTGTGTGCGCCATTTGCTGCGTTGCAACGGCCTGGTTATAGTTATAATGCTAAGCGAACTGTTGACTATAATAGCGATAGACGTATTTTACCACCTGAATGTATATATTATGGGACGCAAAGTGAATAAGCCAATAATCGAACTGGATATGCCTAACGGCAAAATCAAGCAATATTGGCACAGTGCCAAAGCTGCCAGCGACTTTTATAATATAAATGTTGTTAATATATCCTATAATGTTAATGGTATCACAAAGCAGGCCAAAGGCCATTATTTTAGGTTTGCAACCCAACAAGAAATTGAGCAATACAGCAAAATTGCAGAAACAATTGCTCCACCAATAAGCACTGACCCAGCTCCGATAGACGACAATAGCGCCATTTCTGTAAGCCCGGCTCCGGTAATCGAAGAGACTGTACAACCAGATGAGCAACAAGAAAATATAACGTCGCCCTTCGCCCGACTCTTAGAAAAGAGTAAAAAAAAGTTCCAAAATAATCCAAAATAATTATATACATTAGGGGCGTTTCATAATTATAAACACCTTAATCGTATGCATATGCGCTCTATTCCTGCACGCGGCCAACCATGCTGCAAAAGCCCGCCTGTATTCCTTCTTAACGTCGCTTTTCTGATAACTGCATTTTGAGTATAACATGAAACAATGGAACATGAACAACAATGGGCTGGTATCAATATTCAATGGGATGGCAAGGAGATCGCTATAAAATACTCAGATATGACAGTTGAGCAGTTGACCAATTTATTATATGGTGCGCTGCTCGAAATTCCATGGTGCCGTGAGGCAATGGAAATAGCCATTGAGAAAACAAAACCCAATGAAATGGACCGGTCAACATTTATACATAACCTACGATTGCTTCGCATTAATGAAAATTTAAATACGATTGAATTAGCCGATAGACTAAATCTGCCTTACAATAGGATTTCTTTAATTGAGAATAATCCAAAAATTAAGATCGCTCCTGAAGAAATTGAAATTATTGCCAATTATTTCAAGCTGACGCCAGAAACCTTAACTAACATTAGGGGGTCTGTTACATTCAAAACCCAAAACGATGGCAAAGAAGAAGAACAGCCGGAAGCCTATTAAAAAAGCAGCTGCAACTGTTGCAAAGAAAACATCAATTAAAGCCGCAAATAAAATAAAGAATAAGATTGTTGGGGACTTATATTCTAGGTCGCCAGAGGCTAAGGCTATCTATAAGAATCGTTGGTACTATAAACATCATACTAACAACCTAAAAAAGCAAATGGAGTATGATAAAAAGCACGATGAAAAGAAGCGACTAGCCTTTATTGAATACTATAATAAAAAATACCCACCACCAAAATGAGCAAAACTTTTGTAATTGGCGATATACACGGTGCCCATAAAGCGCTTGAGCAGTGCCTTGAGCGTTGTGGGTTTGATTATGAGAATGATACTTTAATTGCTTTAGCTGATTATTGTGATGGCTGGCCTTATGTTTATGAATGTATTGAAATCCTTCTGCGCATTGTCAATTTGATCCCTTTGCTTGGAAATCATGATCAATGGCTTAGATATTGGTTAGAAACTGGCGTTCACCCTGTTAATTGGAGCCAGGGCGGTAAGGGCACTGTAACATCATATTTACGGAATTCAGGTAAGGATATTGATCATTATAGAGCATTTTATGTTTATAATCAGAACGGTCGCCCTGTAGAGTGTTATGAATACGCCGAATTTAATTTTACAGACGTTCCTCCGTCTCACCAAGCATTTTTCAGATCCTTACACCTTTACTATAAAGACGATAAGAATCGCCTATTCGTACATGCGGGCATGTATAATAAAAATCTTACACTAAAAGAGAATCAGCAGCAATCACCAGCTGATTTTTATTGGGATAGGAAATTATGGAATAAGGCAAAGAGCGCAAAGGGTGCCAAGATGAAATTTGCTGAACCGCTCAGTGAAATATTCATTGGCCATACAGCAACCACTCAATGGACTACGAAGGAAATAAGAACCGACGCCGGCATAATAATCCCTAAAGGTGACCCAATTACAACACCAATGCACGCTGACATTATATGGAACCTGGATACTGGTGCCGGCGCCAATGGCAAATTAACAATCATGGATGTTGATACCCATGAGTATTGGCAGTCTGATTTGGTAAATACATTTTATGGCGATTATAAACCTAGATGATGAAAAAGCCTAATTACAGCCCATTCCCAAAACTGGAACAAAGCAGCAATGATACTGGCCGCTTAGTATCTTACCATGTTCAAAAAAGGGGGCCAGAGAAGCGTACAATTTATTACTTATTTAAAGACGTTGTAGCAGCTAAAGGCGGCATAGTACAACAAAACTACCTTGTATATACCACGTTTAATTTTGAGCGACTGCACCAGTATCTTACACAGTCCGGTTTAGTGCCAATGATAAATCAAATAGACCCAAGGATCGTAATGGAGTATTTATAAACAAAAAACCCCTGCACAGCAGGGGTTACACTAATCAAATACCATTAACCATTAAACCTTATCCTATGTCCAAATATAATACAGTAATTTTATTGAACAAAATTATATGAGTAATTAATCTTTCCTGCAACAAGATTATCTTAACATATACTTTATTGTTAGTATTATATTTATACTTTATATAATATGGCGGGTTCAGATTAGGCTGAAAAGGACTAACGCTAAATTAATGGGCCTCATACATCAGTTCAATTATCAGAATTATCAAATGGCTCAGGTGCAAATTGAATACTTTAATAATAAACCTGATATAACACCCCAGGAACGGGAAAAGCTCTATAAAGCACAAATAATTGTTCAGAAATTCCATGATAATTATGAGCAGCCAACTGAAAATTCTTAAACTTTTTTCAACCTGTATATCACATCGTTAGTATTTAATTAAGGTGCTTTCTACTTATAAAGTCAATCTGGAATTTGGCAATTTCGCAAAAAACACCTGTAGGTTTACAGTGCTTTGATCCGAATAGGTAATGCGCATATCTACTCGGGTTGCGAATGGGACCTGAAATTCCGCTAGTAACTCGCCTGCACATGCGCATTGTGCGGGCTTTTTTATGCCCGACTGTTCCAAAGCTGGCTGCCTAACAGGTAACCGGGCTAATGACCGGGACTGGTTCTTCACTCGACAGAGTTCTTTACAGTGTTGTTAGGGGAATGACGGGGGAATAAAGGGGCTAGTGCCCAAGGACCCGTTGCAGCCTCAAAAGGGCTGCTGGTAAATAACGGCGACGGCGACCGACGAATCGTTATAACCAATTCTGAAGAGGTTAAGCCCCTCTTTAGGAATTGGTGTATCCAGCTCTGGCTCCCTCTGAATTGTTATTATGATGAATATAGTTAGTGTATAAAGGGCATGATACAAACAAAAACACCCCTGGTGTTACCCAAGGGTGTGTAAGACAGCATAACCAATAAAACGATACCGACAATGATTAGGAAGTTACCTGTTAATACTGCCTTTATAGGTTATTCTTTCGCGGGAAATAAACTATGCCTCAAATATCTTCACATTTCTTCACATATCCAAATAAAAAGCCCCGAGTGGAGAACCCAGGGCGTCTGATTGATTGTAACCTTTAAAAACATCTAGTGTTCTCTTTCGAGCGTTTTTGCGTAACTATCCATTGATGTGATTAAAAAATATTGTTGACATGTGCAATATCTTAACATTACTTAACTTTTCCTAACAATCGTTCATATAAAATATTTTACTATGGAAAGACTGTTCTGGATCGACATAAAATATGCTTGTTTTGGCATTATCAGCCGGGATGGACTAATTGTTGATGCGCCTCCGATAGCCCGCTGGATGGTCTATAAACGCCTTACTGATGTAAAGCCTTATTTGCTGGGCAAACAAGCCAAGGTGGTTGAGGTTAAATGTGACGTGGGTAAAGCTTAGCCATTCTACCAACCACCGGCAACGCAACATTGTCAGCAACTTTAAATCCGTCCCATGCTTTCGAATTGCTTTTTGTGCTACCTCTTTTAAGTGTTTTACGATATTTGTTACATCCTGATCCATAGTTATATAATTACAAATTTACTATATGAAAACAGTGAAATAATTTTGTTCAAAATAATAAAATTAATTTCTAACTTGGCTGCATGTTCGATGGTTATTTTGTTACTTGCGACGTTGCGATTGCCTTACGAAACGTAGGATTTGACGAGCCATGTATGGCAGTGCATGAGCATTATACCCATAATAGCATGCAGTATACAAAACTGATTATTGGCTATAGCAACCAACCAACCACGCCTGAGATTTACAATTCCACTATCCAAAAACTATTAGAAGAGAAACCCGACTTATTCAAAGAACAACGCAGAAATTCACTGTTGCCTGTATGGCAGTATGCGGCGCCGTTATATGATCAGGTATTTGATTGGCTAATGATTAAGGGTTACTACTTACATGACTATCCCATACCTAAATTAGAACAAGCGCCTGTACGATGGGGTGTGAATTTATATGATGATAAAGGGGGTTTGGTTTGGCCTAAATTAACCTTGAATGATCAGGCTTATTTATATGAAGAAAAACGGGAGGCGTGGCGCTATGGGCTGCTTGCAGCATTAAAATTTCTTGAACATAATAAAGAAAACGTAAAGCATGGCAAGATCTAAATTTTCGCCAGTTGACTACAATCATATTGCTGATCGTGCGGCCTGCATGGAAATCATTGTGCTTAATTATATAGCCAGCATAGAGGCAGTATGTGAGAATAAGAAGCTGAGCGATTATGCACGTGATGTAATGGGATCGCTGAGGTTATTACATGAGGCAGCACTGGCTAAAGGGAGCGAGAACGACAATACATTGCATGATCGTGCGGCCTGGTTATGTGATGTTGTAAGCGATCTGCTGGTAGAGCAACCAGAGATACAGAAAGACAGGAAAGCCCACAGGTCAGCGCATAGTGCTATGTGTAGGTTATGGACGCTTTACCAGCACCTTGCAGAAAAGTGGTTTAATAAAAACCGGAGCCTGAGACTAAAGTAAAACCTTAAAAGCATGGCAGATCTATACGTTAGTGTTTCAGAAAAAGTAAATGATTTCATTAAAGAGCTTAATGGGCGCTACAAAGATCACATAAGCGACGGTATGTTGTATCATTTGCTTGTTGATAGAATTATAAGCTTGCAGCAGGAACGGCCAAAACAGTTATTAGTGAATACAGCATATGACGCTGGTTGTTATTTTTTTGAATCGGTTTTAGAATATAAGTGTGAAGCGGGTGGCAATGGCCATCATGTCGCACAGGATTTGGCAAAAAAGTTTGTATGATAAATCATGATCTTATCTATGAAAATAACAAAGAGTGGTATTTGTACTTATGCTGGAACCCGCATCGGGGACTTTGCGGTATTATGCGTATGACATTTACAGTTGGGTTGTTTTATAACATTGAATATGGCGGCTTGTGGGGAGCACCTGAAGGTCGTTATTGTTACCATACTATGGCTGAAGCTGTTCAGGACCTTATTGAATGGGATGGTAAGGATGATCCGCCTGGTGATTGGATTAAACATAAAGGGCTACAGGAATATGAGCACCCTAACTCAGATAATACATTTGCTATAAAAAAGTCACACTATGAACAAAGCAAAAACCCGTAAAACTACACTGCAATTCTGGTAACAAACCAGATTGCTATGAGTAGAAGTTACAAAAAACCATGGGTTAAAGATTATCAACCCTATCTTAAGAAAATTCACAGCCGCCGTTATCGCAGATTTATTAGGCAGGATGTAAAGCAGTGGCGCAATAGATACACTAAAGGCATCATTAGCTATTGCGGCTCCTATTGGGAATGGTCAGAAGACATGTTTAGTAAGTATTGGGATTGGGACGAGGAAATATTATTCTGGAGAAGTACATTATCATTACAATATGAACCAGAATATAGCCCGCGCAACAAATGGATTAACATATGGAACGTCTGCGATTGGCGCATCTATTGGGTAGATATTGACCCGACCGTTAAATATCTACGCAAGTAACCAACTTACGCTGTCGGGTGCTACAAGGGCTATCTGGCGATGGAACTCTTCTTAGCAACCGGGTGTTAACCGGGCTTGGCAGCGTTTTTAACTTAATCACACCGCCAGTAAAACCTCATTTTCTCGCTCCTTTAGAGGCCTGGCGGTGTTTTATCCCGACCCAAACTAACATAAGCTTGCGAGGCTTATTATCTCAAACATAGAACACAACAGCGCTACGGTTGAAGCTGCAAAAGAATACTTAATTAGTGAGGGCTATGATCCAGATGCCATCGTTAAGAAGGGACTTGAAAAGATAAAATCATTTATGGATAAACAAAGCGCATATCTACACGAATTAACCAGTTTAACTGTTAAGCTTATGCAGTCAGCGGAATTAAAAGGCTTTAGGGCAAGTGAAAACGTCAAAAGCATTATGCTGGCTGACTGGATGCCGGTTGCAGAAATATTTGCCAATACAGTGTGCGTTGCGCTGCAATGGTGGTTGAGAACTAAACATAAAATTGACGTATGGGTAGAGCCTGTTGTCCCAGAGCGTTATAAAGGGTTTGTTAGATATTTTGGGATTCATAAAGCACCAAATGAATATGATTCAGATATTAGCCGTAACTATGAAATGCAGTTTATAGGCGCATTAGATTTCGCAATTAAATCGTTACCACCAGCAGCTCAGGAGCAAAGCTAAAACCGACTTCGCACAGATTGCCTGAGCAACTGGGGTAGGCAACCAGGCTGGTGGTATAAATTAACTATTTATGAGTGAGTTGCATGTATTTGATAAAATGACGTGCCCGAAATGTGGCTATGAGCATATAATGGCAACTAAATTAACCAATATATCACCTAATATGCAGAGTGGTGATTTTGGGATTTGTGGTAAGTGTAAATGTTTTCTGCGGGTTATTATAATAAATAAACAAGCTAAATTCAGGATACCACTGGAAATAGAGCTTATTATGATAGCGCTCAAACAACCGGCATCCTTTATGCGACTGCTGAGGCTTGCAACACCAAAAACACCAGAAAATGATACTAACACCTGAAGAACACGCATTGATATTTAACTATTACCCTTTTGCTGAAATAACAAAGGACAATAAGCGGACGCTGAAGGTTATTAAATATATAACCGACTTTGAGGTTTATATGCTTTGTTACAGAGCATGGTCGGAGCCATTTACAAAAGGCTTATGGCTTATTGAACGTGAGAACGAAATTATTTATGTTCGAAAGCGTAATAATGAGGTTGCATATCATATAAATACGGCTACCGGGAACGTATATGTGTATTATAATGGCAGGCTTACACCAGAGGCCAATAATTTGAATGTAATGCAGTTCTACATAAAGTATAGTTATGCATTTCCTGTATTCATTGAAAAAGGGCACTGGGCCAATGGTAAGACGCCCTTTGCGCTAGGTGTTGCTATTCCTGATAAGCAGCACTTAAAAGACGCTTTAAATATTATATACGATAAGGATCAATCGCAAATTGATCAATGGTTCTTTGACAAACGGCTATACAACATTGACCTTACTGACATTAATGTATTCGAAAAAGAATTGACCCAGATCAATAAATCAATTATGGGTAACCGTTAGTTTGTTATGTCAATATTAATACATAACTTTACCTTATGCAAGCAAATTAATTTAGATCACTTTATCGTACAAGCAGTTTGCCTTACGCGGTTCTGATTGTCTAATCAGGAACCTTGGCAAGGCCCAATATCGCGCGGTAGAGCAGGGGCAGCTCGGTAGGCTCATAACCTATAGGTCGGTGGTTCGAATCCATCCCGCGCAACAGTCTTTTTAGCGATGAAAGCAGAAGAGGTTAAAGTAACATTTGTTTAATTCGTATTAATTCTGCTAATACCTGGGTTGTCTAACCCAGGTCCCTTATACAACAACAACCATTGGGGGGACCGTCTATAGCAACTCTGAATTCCATTGTACGACCATTTAACCATGGTCCTCCTGATGGTTTAAATATATGTGGCAATAATCGGGAGCGTATGTTTAGGTGTCATTAAGCAATCATTTGGTTTTCACAAGCGCTCCCGATTATTGGAACTAATTAGGGATAATTTTCGCCGTTATATACAAGGTCAACATATATTGTTGTTTCTGTTTTTGGTACTATATATAAGCTATTGCCATCCCTGTCCCATGCCCGCGCAAAGCGTACATATACTTCTTTGACAGGATTGCCGTTTACCTCACGAACTTTAAACCACTTGTTGAGCTGGGTTTCTTTATTGCTTGTTAATTCAACTAACATAATAGTAAATATATCTTCGCACATTTATAAACTTATTATATTTGGATTGAGTTTTTAGGAACATGGCCCAGGCCGTTACTAACGGCTTGGTATTTTTAACCTTAAACGTTAACCGCGTATGGCACAGCCCAAAAGGCGTAACAAGACCCAACCATTAATTATTGCTGAAGATTTACACAAGGAGCATACTACAGCCGCGATAGTCTATAAGAGAAACCCGCAGGAAATTGTATATACAGAGGCCGCTGTAATAAAAATTCTTACTAAATATGGGCACCCCGAACCTGACTTTGCCGGCTATGCTAAAATTGCTAAAAACACAAGCGAGGGCTACTTTAACAGGAAGAAAGAGTTAAATAGCCTGGCCGCGCTTATTAAGAAGGAGATGGATAAAAAAGGCATTGATAACACCGAGCTGGCACGGCTAATGAATCTATCAAAATCTGAGATTACAAGGTTGTTAAGTGGCGCTAACATGACGGTAGCCACTGTTCTGCGTATAGAGCGGGTTCTTGATATCAAATTATTAAATCATTAATGTGTTATTTGAAAAAATTGTGTGTAAATTTCTGCACTTTTCCTAATACAGCGTAAAACAAACAAAACCCATAATAATGATTCAACACAAGTTAACACCTGATAGCGCAGAGAGATTGCGGGCGCTATTGGAAACTGATATTGCACAGTACACAGAAAAGATCAATGAATTTCAACAAAAGAAACTTGATTTGCTTAATGAGCTTGCGAATCTGACAAACTCTATGATAAGCGCGGGTTTTACACCAATAAACCTAAGCCAGCCAGCATTGCCGTCGCCAACGCAACCTGAACAGCCATTAACACCAACAGAGCCGACAATTGATATACCCAAGCTGGGGAGATACCGTAAAGGCGATGACTGGAGCTTAAGGGACAAAGCGATTTACATTTTACTAAAAGAGTCAATAGCGCGAAAAGAGAATGCGGCGCTACTATCCACAGATATTACAGATAGGATTGTAGAGATTGAACCCGATTATTCAAAAATCAAAAACATATCAACAATTATTGGCCAAAATAGCCCTAAGTTATTTACAAGGCTTGAATCAGATGGCAGAAGGCTATTAGTAAAATTGACAAACCCCAGAAAAGCCTACGAGTTAATATTTGATGAAGAATAACTAATGGGAGGGGTACCCCTCCCTCAAACTATATGCGTATTAAGCTTGCAAAGATCGTGTCCGAAGAGCAGTATTTGCAGTATGTACAGCGGCGGGCAAGCCTGGCAAACCGCCATAAATACGAAATACGCGCTCATTCTAAAGAGATCAACGAACTGAACTTACGTATAATTGAATGGATAAACCGTCATGATAAAGTTAATCCGGTTCAGGTCGATGAATTGCATAAATCTCATTGATAATGAACTCAAAACCGCAAGTAATGACAGTAGACCAATTTTTTGAGAAACACCCCTATATTACAGCTGCTGGCTTATCCAAAAAATCTGGCGTATCTTACCAAGCGATTCGGCTTGAAATAGCCGGGAAATACTCTGATCCTAAGCGCATAGAGTATCTTGAAAAGGCAATACATCAGATGGGTAAAGAATTACAGGCCGTAAAGCTTAACCAACCGGCGAATACTTAATCATTAATAAATTAACATTATGAAACCACTATTGTTATCCTTAACGCTACTGCTGTCGTGTAAATGCCTAACCGCCCAAATCAAGTTACAAAAAGAGGAAGGCAAACCTATTATGATCTTACACAACGCGCCAGCCTATAAAATCATAGATACTGCCGCGAAGTATTTTAATTATCAGGTAGTTTATCGGTTTAATAAAGAACGTATCAATGATCCTTGGGCCGGAACAATGCCTTTGCAAAGTGTTGATAAGGTAATGACTGGTATTGCATATGCCCAGGATGGTTTATGTTACACTATAAAAAACAATAAACTAATTGTTGAATTGGTGGAAAATTGACAGTAATGAAGCTCAACAAAAACTACAAAACCGCTCTAATCTTAGTTCTTAAGTCAAAACAGTTTTTAGCATTAATAAAGGCTGCAAAATTATTTAAGTTCGCGAAGCCGTTTATTGCAATGATTTCTGTTGCTATTTCACTGTTTGCTTATTCTTTAACATACAGCATTTCCCTAGCAATTGCCTTTATTATTTCTATGTTCGTTCATGAGCTTGGTCATGTGTATGCGATAAACAGACTAGGGCTTAAAGCGGGCAGAATGATATTTATACCCTTTTTCGGAGCAATGGTCGGCGCGCCACCAGGCATGGACCGACGCCAAGAGGCCTATGTGGGTATCGGTGGCCCATGGGCTGGAACTTTGTTAGCGCTACTGTTCATCGGATGTTATTTGGCCAGCCATAATACATGGTTCTTGCACACAGCTTATTTAGGGCTTCTTATTAACTTATTCAATATGATCCCTATAACCCCAATGGATGGTGGCCGCATTACACAAGCAATAGGTGGTTATTTCAATGTAATTGGGCTGGGATTGCTTGTGTTGCTTACCATTGCCTTAGGTAGCCCGTTGCTTTTACTGTTGTGGATTATAGCATTTTTGGATTTACAATGGCTTAATAAAACAACAAAGTTAATCGCTGCGCTATTAACTGAAATTGTTTTGATTGTTATGTTATTTACTAAAACCGGCATAAACACTAAAATAGAATTTCGGGGCGTGGTCGTTGACATTATCATTGGCGCGATTCTGATCACAGCATTTTATGTAAGCAATTTTTTATTGGATAAAGAAGATCAGGAGATAATTAACGAGCGCCACCAAAGACCAGCATTAGACCCCAAGGCAAAGATAAAATGGTTCATGGTTTGGTTACTAACGACACTATTTCTTTTGGGCGCAATTGGATGGCTGGTAGCATCAACAAACTTATCACTGCATGTCAAATAAATGTCATAAAATACCACACAAGACCTGGCGTAGCGCTGAAGCACATCAAACGCATCTTAAGCATGACCTGGAAACCGACAGCCATATATATCGCTGTTCCAAATGCGGGTGGTTGCATATAACTACCACTGAAAAGTATTTTAAAGCATGATGCAGTTCAAAACGCTGAAGCATAAAACGCTGCCCGGCACGTATGGGTATCCAGCGAATGACCCAATTGAGCTGTGTCATATTAGCATTCCCAGGCTGTTGGGGATGAATAACACCATGGAAAGCCTTAGAAATTACTGGCATGATCAACCATTAATACTGGAGCAGCTTAATGATTATGACCTTGTTACATACACACTTATTCCTGGTTTAAGTGCCATTGATATTGCAGCAGGTTTGATGAAAATCCATCATCATGATTATATAACTGACGAGATAGTTTATAAAGAAGATGAGTTGCTGGAGTTGCTTCACGCCTGGGGCCTCCCGCTACCTGACTGGGAAGGCAATGCAAAGCGCATAACTAACAAGTAAACTATGAACTCCCCTCACACCGGCAAGCCAATGGAGCGCATGACAAAGCGCGTTAGCGTAGAATTCAAAGGTGATCATATATTGATCGATTGGATGTATTATTATTGTCCAGATGCTGGCCTTGAGTATACCAATGAAGAAACCGATGATATGAATCTCAACCAGGTTTATCTCGCTTATTCAAAGAAGCACAATATCCCAATTGAACAAGTAAAACCTTAATGCCATGTCAACAATATTTATAGTATACCTACAATGTGATATTTGTAAGGTAGAATTTGGCAAAGATAATCCGCAGACCAGGGCTTATATCATAAGAAATATGGCAGCGGAAGCTGGATGGACGGCTAATACAAATTTAGACCTGTGCCCCGAGTGCCGTAATTCAAAAATAAAAAAGTATAACTACGATATAAATACTAACACCAATATAAAAAGACGAAAAGCCTTAGCTGCTGCAATGAAGCGCGATGAAAGAGATCAGTCAACAAATAGCAAATAAAATTAACAGTCGGCTTAAATCGTTGCGCATTAGTAAGACCGAGTTTGCAGCAATGGTAAAGGTTCCACCTTCTGCCGTATCAAAATGGCTGAGTGGGTCACATAACTTTACTATTGCAACACTTGTAGAGATACAAAGCGCTTTAATGATTAATTTTTTTGATCTGGGCGATAGCAAAAGTGATAAAGCTTGTTTCCCTTGCAATTATGAGTTTTGTATTTATGACAGCAAAACACAAGTACCATATTACATTTGAAGAGCTGGCTATGCGGGGCGCGCAGGTCCTGGCAAAACAAGGTCCGGTAACTTATAAACAGGCATTAGCACAAATCAATAGAATTATGTCAAACAGCAAAGGTTATAACGCCTACGGCCAAATCTACCGCAACATTAAATCATGTGGCGACAATGCCCCCAAGCTCCAGCAGATCCTGGATGATCACATGAGCCTTTTTGTTATGGCAAAAGGATCAACGCATAATCATCAGGCATGGCCAGGCGGCTATTTACAGCATGTTGCCGATTGTATGACCATAGCCAGGCGGTTGCTCAACAACACTCCGCCCAGCTGGCCGGTACCGTTCTCCTTGGGCAGTGTTGTGCTCGTACTGTTCCTGCATGACATTGAGAAGCCATTTATGCAGAAGCGCATGGCAGCTGATCCTGAAATGCGATTATGGAGCGATCAACAGCGCATGGCGTTTAGAAGAAGCTTAATGGCTGAATACAAGATTGCTATTACAGAGGAAGAGGACATCGCACTTACCCATATACATGGCGAAGGAGGGGCTTATAGCAGCAAGCAGCGTGTCATGAACGAGCTGGGTGCCCTGTGCCATGCTGCTGACGTGCTAAGCTCCAGGTTGTGGTGGAATAGAAATAATCCGAAAAATATCTAATCATTATGATCAAACACGTTCGCAACCTTGCACCAGAGCTTAGGGCCGCAATAAACACCATACGCAGAGAACTGGCAACTGATGAGTTATATTTTAAAGCATGGCAATTTACCATGTCCAGGACGTTTCACAAAAAGATTACTGAATGGGCAGAAGCTCAAGGTGTTTCAGATAGCATCATGCAGGACAAGGAACACACGCTAAGTGATGTGTGTTTGCAGGCAGCTGCTGAGTATATAACTAAGTTTATAGGTGATATAAAGCAAGAGGATGAACGCGAATTGCTGTCCCCGCCTGGTGATCACATAAAAGAAACAATGAATGAGCTGGGCATAGATTTGCCATTGTTTGTCATTAAGATGGGCATATCTGCCGAGGGCGCAAAAGATCTCTTAGATGGCAAAGCGCCGCTTACTGAAGCCATTGCCCGGCGGCTGGAGTTGACATTTAACACTGATGCCCAGTACTGGCTGAACCTGGAGACTAATTACCGGGAGAAATTACAACAACTAAACACTTAGTCATATGACATTTCTTTTCACCATAAAGTTGATAAATAATAACCCCGATGAATAACTTAGAAGCAATTAAACAGCTGGAATCGGCTTTTAAGCACAATCCTGAATATAAGGGTAAATGGCAGGATTATATTGAACTGGCAATCATGGAAGCTTTTGATGACCAGGCGCCGCATGTAGGTAAAAATGCCGTTAAGAATGTTGTCAACGATGCCGCTAAAAAGATACTTCGCCTTTTTGATACAGCCTGGTGGGAAGCGCAGCGGTAATAAGTTACAAATAACAACTAAACACTTAGTCATATGAATCTTGACGACTTTGAAGCATTTGAAATCCTGGAGCGCTCTTATTCGCCCAACGCTGTAGTTGGCATTACGGATGACGGACGCCGGGTATTTATTACGGCACCTGTGCCTGCGCTGGGCAAGCAGTTGGGTGATAAAATAGCATTGGTTATCAAGGAAACATTAGAGCGTGAATGCAATATGAAGGTTGCGACATTATTTGAAGAGGCAGAACCCTCCATGGTTGAATGCCCGCACTGCAAAGAATTTCAAACACATGGCTTCCCCATGAGCGGTAAGCTTTATTGCCGCAGCTGTGGGGAGTTGCTTGATGAGCTTATAGCCTAGCCAACTTATCATGAAAAATAAATTTCATGAGGCTTCAGTAAAATACAAGTTCTGGGCTGTTTGTATATGTATACAAAACCCTCATCTATATGTACAAATACATACTAAGCTTAGTAACGCTTATTCCCGTGTACAGTCTTGCTCAAATGAACTCAGTACCCAGCTCTAACCCCATCGATAACCCCGCTAATAAAATGGCTATGGCGGTGCGCGCAACGGGTGCAAATATGGATATTAGCGTCCAGCAAGGCCCATGTTGCTTTGGCGATAAGGCTGCCGTTTTGTTTGTGGATTTAGGCAAGCTGCCGCCCGACCAATACAAAGACAAACAACTTAGGGACAGTATAATAAATGCCAGTAAGTTCTTATATATTGAAGACGCCTTGCAACAAGGCTGTCAAGAAGTGCGTTTCTTTATATCAAAGAAGGCCTTTTTGGGCGGCGCTGACAGCAGAACTTACACTGTTCTGCAGCTATTAGATGAAAGGCGTAAGGCCCGGTCCGCAATGAACAAATAAACCACCATAATGAGCCCGTTTGAGAATTTACTTGTCTGCTTGTTAGTATTGCTATACCTTATACTGAAGTTTTATATATGGCAGGCAAAATTATTTGATAATATCCCCATAAGTGATACAAAGGAATGGATCTGGACGCTTCCCACAGGGTACGGCATGGCTATAACGTTCACAAACGTTGATGGCAAACGGGGCTGTTGGCGTATGGGCTTTTTTAGGATAAGAAAGCAATAGTATTTTAGCAATATGGATGACGAACTATATTTTGGCTGGTCTTGGATAACGCCAGAAGATATAATAATTTACGAGCACCCGCTGCTATGGCGCTCCAACCTGTTAACCCAGCGCAATAAAACAGTCATTAAGCGGCTACGCCATATGGGGCGCCGGCATATGCCACTGCCAAAGCCGCTACCCTGCAATTTTGACCATAACGGCGAATGTCTGGTTTGTGACTGCTGGCCCTCCGATTGTGCCTATAAGCGGTATTTAGCAGGGGATTATAGCTATGAGAGCAAAGTGCAACTGGAGTGTATGTTTAAGGAATACCATAGGCGATAGATTAGTATTACGCACCATAACCCTAACACCCCAATACAAAACCCCTTAATCAATGAAGCTGGCTCTTAAATTATCAGTTGCGCTCAATGTTCTATTTTTACTATTTTTTATTGGCAAACGTGTTTATTACACTTATGGCGCTCCAGGCAAAGCTGCAGCGACGAATTACGAAGAAACAATATTCGCCAAAGCGTCTGTTCAAAACCAGCTGCCGATAGATAGCAATGATGTTGTATTTATTGGTAATTCTTTAACAGAAGGCTTTCCGGTCACAGAGTATTTTGCGAACGCAAAAAACCGTGGCGTCGGGGGCAGCGAAACCCGGCATGTACTTGCCAGGATAGGCCCTATAGTAAATGGGCGCCCTAAGAAGATCTTTTTAGAAATAGGCGTAAATGACCTGGCTGCGGGGGTGTCTATAAATGACGCATTGGCCAAATACAATACAATTATTAGCACCATTCAAACCCGGTCACCACGCACAGCTATATACATACAGTCCATTTTCCCAGTCTGCAAAGAGTATAGCAACTTATTACCCGCTATCAAAGAATTTAATTCTAAGCTGGCACAACAGTATGGACATATTGCAGGAATTACATATTTGAATATTTACCCAAGCTTGGTTAAAAATAACAAATTAGACAGCGCACTAACGCATGATGGCATTCACTTAAACGCAAAAGGGTATCAAATATGGAAAAAGGAAATAGAACATGCAGTAAACTAATAAACCAATACCCACATGGCAAAAATTAGCGCCCTAATCATCAAACAGCTATTTAAAATAATTACGCCTGAAGAGCGTAAAGAACTGGACAACTATGCCGCAGAGTCAGAAGAAAACAGGCAAATGGTCGAAAAATACACCGACGGTAAAAAGGTGCTGGAAGAGATTAAACTAAGCGAACAATTTTTAAATGAGGAAGATTGGTTAAAGATTGAAGCCAATCTGCCCAAAAACACCTAAAGCAAAAACCCACCCCATCAACATGCAACGAATCAGTACGCTGATCATTAAATTACGCAATAACGAGATTACGCCTGAGGAGCGTATAGAACTGGACGCCTTCGCAGCCCAGTCTGAAGACAATAAAAGATTGGTAGAAGACTATTCCAATTACAGCCATGTGCTAAAGGAAATAAAGGAATCAGATAAGTACCGTACAGAAGAAAACTGGCAAAGGGTTAAAGCAGGTCTGCCAAAGCCAGCTATGTAAAGAAATGTTAGGAAATATGCGGCAAAACCCCGAGTTTAGACCAAAATAGTTAATACAAAGCCGATGAGATTACAAATACCCGACTTCTCAATACCAGGACCCGATTGCTACTTGACCGTAGATAAGAATAACGTACAGCTCAAAGTGGGCGATGTGGTACAAAGCTGCACGCTACCATTGCGGGGCCGGGAAAAGCGCACAGAACACTACCAACCCGTCAAAATGGTTGATGGCCACCTTGTTATACCGCATGCAGGATCACACCTGGTTGATATATTTGTTAAAACAGAATGCGAAATTGTAAAAAATATCAGCAAACAAAGTTAAAATGCCGATCAGCCGTGTTTACTTATATGAGAGACTTCTAATTCATTAACGTAAACACATGATCAACATGAAAACCCGAATTGAGGAACTCCTGCTAAAAAGGCTGATGCAAATGCTTACTCCTGAAGAAGCCACCCAACTGGAAGACTTCAGAAACCAGTCCGAAGCTAACCGTGAACTGGTGGATAGCCTAAAGCCTGGCAAGAAGCTATATGACGCTGTAACGTGGAAGCTGGATGTTGAAGGGGCATTAGAAAAAACAAAACAAGAGCTGTTTGGCGACAGCTGACGGTTAAGGGGCTAATCACCCCTCCCGCTCCTGGACAACGCAGGATGGCAAAAAATCAATATAAAGACTCCAGCAAAACTTTAACGCCTGGCACAACAGCCCAAAACGCCGGCAACTTATCTGGAGCAATATCCATATGATCTAATGATAGAATGTAAACAATAGGCAATGGCACCTCAAGTGTATTAGCTATCTTTATCATTGTGGCATGCTCAGGATGATGTTTATTATTCTCTATCAAGCTCATTGAGGTTGCTGATATACCAACCAGGTTGGCAAGTTCATATTGCTTTAGACCACGCTCTTTTCGGAGTCTTTCTATTACAATACCTAAATTCATACTTAAATACTTTCCCGGCAAAATACGTATTTATTTAAGTTAAAGGTACAAAACCATGACAACAAAGCAAGCCTTCTCTGTCCCCGTAGGCACCCTCATAATCCATAAACGGTACGGCAAAGCCGTAGTATATGATCACATTCACAATTTTGGCCCCGCAATAATCCCAACAACGCCCTATGGGCGCTATTTGCTCCAGCAAGACAGCGGCATGCCTGACTGTCCCATCCATGAATTGTGGCGAACAGCAACACCATATCTCGCTACAGACTATAAAAGGAATCTACAGTTCTATATAGCGAAGGACCGGGCGGGATGAGGCAGGAAAATTCTGGTGAAGAAAGGGGGGCGGGATGATTACATTTCGATGGGGGCCGGCAAATCGCGGGGAAACGCGTCTAAAATGACCCGGGGCGGTGCGATTTGGCCAATTTTGGATCGAATTTGGGCGAATTAGGGGTAAATAGTAAAATGCTCGCGGGAAATGCTCAAACTTATGTAATATATCTTATGTTAAATAGAATTTGCCTATCCCCTACCCTAGCATGATTGTCAATTAATTACATATGCGCGCAGGAACGCATAACTAAGAACTTAGTCAATAATCCCCTCCGCTTTTCCTCCCGCTATACTTAATAATTCCCTATTTTGTAGTTGTGACAAGCGTTATACTATACATCGCCCACACCAACAGCACTTTAAAGCGCTTTACAGGCCACACAGAGAAACAAATTGTGCTGTTGGATCAATTGCACAGGATTGGCAAGCCCTGCACTTATTCGCATTTATACAACGTTTTAGGCGATATGAATTGTACGTTAAATCACAGAGTCTACAATGCTATTTTAAGGCGTTGTATTGACAAGGGTTATATAACGCGTACTCAGGTTGGAAGGAATGTATTATTTGCTATTACTTTGTCAGGAAAGCAATTGCTCTATAGTTTTAGTATTGAGCTTGACAAGATTGTAAAGGCCGATATTGCAAAGCATGGCAATGGTTTGCCGTCATAATCTGACTGTAATTGTTTTATATTTATTCCCAGTCAATATATACTGACTGGGATTGTTGTTTTTAAGGGCATATACTTATCTGTTAATAAATATTAACACTTAATACCTCAACTATTCTGTTAATATCGCTTGCCAGATTATCAATAATATTGTAATATTGTGGTGTTGTTACAGCGATAGGATAGTGGTAAAGATAATGTGGTAATGACACAAATAGCTCTTTGGTCGAATAGGTTGGATTGCTCTAATTACAGATCAGTATTGCTGCTAAGTTGTAAGCACTACAGGCACCTAATAGATGTTAACGTGTTGAGGTAAGTTCGCTAAATGTTAACCACTGGATTTAAAGATCAGGCTATTGAGTGTACAGCAATATGAACGCTACAATGTAATTGTAGGTTACCACTTATAACTATATTCTTATAGGTCTTATAACAGCTGGTAAATATCTGCAACAAACGGTTAAACGGTGTGGGAATGCAATAGGAGTAATTGCATTACAAATGGGTGTTTAACCGGTTAGTAGCCTTAAAGTTTGTTGTCAACAGTCTGTTACTGTTGTGAAATAATGATTAAAGAGCAATGATTAATGTATATGTCGTTACGCTGTGGAGATAACGCATATACACAGAACAATTGATTATCAAAGTGTTTTAATAGTGTTTTTTGAGTCTAACCCCATATAATATCGTTTATATGGGGTTTTGTGTTTATAAAACACTTATATGAAATTCTTTAATAATTGCAAAACGCTTGAAGAGGTCAAAAAGCTGTACAAAAAGCTTGCATTAGAACACCATCCTGACAAGGGCGGCAATACAGAAACTATGCAAACGATAAATACTGAATATGCGTTTATATGTGCAAAGCTCTTAAAGGGTGAAAACCTAACGGATGAACAGATCAATGAAGAAATGAATTTATCTGAAGAACTTAGGCAAGCAATTGAGCAAATTATACATTTGCCGGGTATTACTATTGAGGTAGTTGGTTATTACATTTGGGTTACTGGTAACACCTACCCAGTAAGAAACGAATTAAAGAGCGCAAAGTTTGTTTATCATGGTACAAAAGAATGTTGGTATTATGCCAATGCAAAATTTAAAGTAAGAGGTGGTAAAAAAACATTAGAAGAAATAAAGGCTAAGTATGGCAGCGCGACTGTTCACAAGTTTAAAACCAGCAAGGAAATTAATTAGCACAAAGCCCGCAATGTTGCGGGCTTTGTTATTATAAAACACTTGTATATGTTGAACTATGATAAATTAATTGCACTCAACCCCACGGTGTATTCTAAGTTTACCAACTCATTAGGGCAAGAAATAGAGTTTGTTGAGCATCCAACTAAAGGAGAAGATTATCCCGTTATTTGCGTATGTCATGCCCTTAAACTTGCAGCGTGTAGTGACTTCTACGAAACGACTGATATGTTAGCCGATCATAAGGAGTATGAACCTAAATTTATTGACGGTCAATTTTGGATTGGGAATTTCTTACACGAATAGGGCGCAATTTGCGCCCTATGTTATTTTAAAAACACTTATATGACTACAACAGAGCAGGAAATTGAATTAACGAAAATTCAATCAATAAATATTGCGGCTAAAGCGCTGGCGCAATCTGCGTTTTTGATAGGGGTTTCTTTAGACGTGCTGTTGCCTATGGCAACCGCATTAGCAGAAAAAGAGTTAATAAAACTAAAAGGGTAGCAATTATGCTACCCTTTGTTATTTATAAAACACTTATATGAATCGTACTATCATGATCAATTTAGCTATTACAGTACTTGTTGTTTCTGCTAACATATTAGCACAGGTTGTACGGCATTTATAGTTGCAGTCATGCACTCATTACGCAGTATAACACAGGAACCCGGCTCAATGCCGGGTTTTGTTATTTATAAAAACACTTATTATGCCTATAACATTTAATACGGGCGGGTATTCGTATTGCACCATTGTACAGGATGCGATCGGTTGCCTGCATATCTGGGAGGGACAATGTATACCTACAAATAACCCAACATTGCCTAAAGTTGATGGCAATGAGTGTGATTTGTTTATAGAAAATGAATCGGATGTTAAGAACACGTTAGAGTATTTAACGGATGACGAAAGGGAATATATAAATAAAGGGTTCGCAATACAGGTAAAAACTATTCCCGACGATTTATTGCTAAAAGATTATTAGAACGGTCTCAGGATAAACAGAAGTACAAACAACCCTACGCATGTCTATGCGTGGGGTTTTGTATTTATAAAACACTTATATGAATATTGAACAGATAAAGGCTAATTTACCAAAAAACATGCATGAAATAGACCGTAAGGAATACCTACGGTTACATAAACGTATAATTGAGATTGAAACAACCGGGTATAATAAACATGAATTGGAACCATTGCGTAACAGTGCCTTTAATATTATTAATCCATATATTTTAGATAGTAATTACAAAGGATAGGGGCCATTTGGCCCTTTTTTATTTAAAAACACTTATATGAAATACGGCTTCAGCATAGTGAACACAATGCGCACTTATAGCATTGAATTACGTGAACGCAATTACCCGGTATTTGCGGGTAGATACAATGCATATATGGCGGTTTATGGGCCGTTAAGCGGCGAATATATGGGCTTAATTGAAACGCCTATAAAATTAGATATTACAGAAAATGATGTACCTGAGTTGCTGCTGAATGGAGAAAAGTTTGTAAAAGATAATGCATGTTGCAAGGTATCGGTTTGGTAAATAATTGACGGTTTTTTAGCAGGTAGTACAAACAACCCTATACATTTCTATGTGTGGGGTTTTGTTATTTAAAAACACTTGTATGAATATGCCATATTTCAAACCGGGGTTATTACATCTTATTTTTGAGAATGAAACCGGTGAACAATTTATAGATGTAAATGGTTACCCTACTTTACAGTTAGCAGAAGTTGCAGCCGAATATTATAAACGCGGTAGATTTAGAATGTCAGGTTCAATAGTGGTAGGAGTTTATATTTGTCAGACAATTAAGCCCGCCTAATTGGCGGGCTTTTGTATTATAAAAACACTAAAATGATCACAATCTATAATTGGCATGAACCAACCACATCCTTAAGCCGCTGTAAGCCTATAGAGTGCAACAATACAATGTCATTGGCCCGCTCATTTAGCCAAATAGGCAAGGCAAAGCTGGACAGCTCAATTGTTAGTATAACCCTTAAAGACGAAAACACGGGTAAAACTATACGTATTGAATTTGATAATGAGGCAAGGAAAAAAATATTGGAATGGTTTAATATTGAACAGGAAATAGCAAAAGCCCGCGTTTAGCGGGCTTTTGCTATTATAAACACTTATATGAAGTACATTTTTTTGTTACTGTTAGCATTCAACAGCACTAAAGGCATTGCACAAGATAAAAAGCCTATAGTACAATGCAAAGGAACTACAGTGAAAGGCGTGCAATGTATGCGCAAAGCAAAGGAAGGCACAAAGGACAACGCTTATTGCAGCCAACACAACCTTGACGCGCCGCGCTGCGCAGGTCATACTGGCAGCGGTGTGCGCTGTAAAAGAATAGTCGCAAAGGAAGGGGATAAATGTCATGACCACGTTTTTCAAAAACGCGCATAATCACCAGCTGAAACCACATGAACCCCGAACAGTGTTCGGGGTTTTGCTATTTATAAAACACTAGCAAAATGAATACAGAAATTAAAACAGTAAGTGATAAGCAATATCAAGTAACAAACACAGGTACTTACTACCATATTGAAACAAATTTGCAGGTTATAGAAGTACTTGAACAATGTCGCCTAAATAATACACGCATTCGCTTATTTTTAGGCGATACAATAACCGGTAAAGTATGGCCTGAACTTCACGATGTAACAGGCTACGTCAGTCGTTCAACGGGCGTTGTAAAGGTGCCAATTCTGCGTTATAATAGTATTGCTGTTGGTGGTGGCGCAATACTTGATCATTGCATCATGAAAATAAGCGATACCAAAGGCAACGTATTGTATAAGGCTGGTAATTATAAGGAGCCGGTAATTGAGATAAAAGGCAATGAGGCGCAAGGCATACAGGTAATTTATGATAACGAACCGATTGCAAACTGTAAAACATTAAAAGAGGCGAACAAACTAAAAGAACAATTACTTTAACCCCCGTAATGGGGGTTTTTGCTTTATAAAACACTTATATGAAGCGCAAACATGATTTAATAATCTTTGCAATCTTTGCCGCCTTGGTGGTAGGGATAATGCTAGGGGCCAAAGGACAACAGGCCATACACAGCCGCAATTGTCCGGTTGCACCTGTAACTCTTACGAATATACTAGCAAGTAAGGATTATCAAATACAATGTAGTATTGATTCAGTATATGTATTTGATAACAACAGGCTAATAGGCGCTACTTTGTGGGGTAAAGATGGTATTGATTCATTGATCTTAAAGGACAACGAATGAAGCCCTACACAGTCGCGCTCCTGTTGCGCCTTGTCTGGTATGCAGTACTGATCTATTGTATTGCTTAACCCCCGTTTGGGGGTTTTGTTATTTTAAAAACACTTATATGAAATCAATACTAGATAAGACTAATGAAGCTCCCGCTAATACATTGCAATTTGGCAAGTTTAATGTCAATACTTCCGCGCAAGCAATGACATTAATCGCTTATAGCGACGTACCACATTTGCACACATCTAACATTCCTTTCAGGCAGCTACAGTATGTTGCAGAATGTGAGAATTTTATCGACTTCTGCGCATGTTTGCGCATTATTCGCGGCTATAATGGTTTTGAAGCGGAAGAGGTTATTAAAAAAGGAACGCCACACTTTAACATTAAACGCTGGTATCCTAAAGGCAACGGCAATCATGGTATGAACATGTTTAACTTTCAGATTGCCCGCGAATATTCTGCTACCTTTTATATTCGATACGTTACACTGTTTAACAACAATAAGTTAATAGAGGTAGAAGGGGAGTATGGCGATTGTGAAGAGTTTACCCCAAATGATTTTGAGGATACAATGTTGTGTCTTAAGCATTTACTAAAACCTAGCGAATTTAATATTGAAAAATTGCCGTATGAGTTTCAAGGGCAAACACAATACTCTTATAGTGTGCGCTTTTGCTGGACTTAAACAACTTAGAACCCCGTTGCAGTAATGCGCGGGGTTTTTGTTATTATAAAAACACTTAAACATATGCAACAGGAAATCAATGGTAAATTTTTGATATGTAACGGGTCAATTAATGCCACACTGACAATTGACGAATTGCTACAATTCAATGAAGATAATAAACGTACCGCTTTACGGTATTTTCAAATTGAAGGCCAATATCGCCAGATCAATTCGGAAATTGATAGCAGTGTTTTTAAACCTATGCAGGAACTATATACTTATGAGACGTTAATGCAACTATCAGGCTCCGAACTTGATTTAGCACTAACAAAGGTTTACAATAACTTACAGCAACATGAAGCCCAATTGCAAGTCGCAACTAATAGGCTACATTATGATTTAGGTAAAAAGATACATGCGGCGACCATAGACTTAAAATTCTCCGGGGAGCTTAAATTAACCAAAGGGCAATTGTTGGGGTTTATTGATGCGATAGGTAACTGGAACGACTTTAGGGCAAATAAAGTCGCAAAAGCAATTAATTACCTACATGCCAGCGCGCCCCGTGTGAATTATGGTAATAATAATCCCAATACAGGGCGCTTGTGGCATGAATGGTGCATTGCAGGTGATTCGATTTATATGAAATTTGGACTTTGTAATAGCGAAGCGCTGGCCACTATAAAGAATTGGTTTAACACAATTACAAATGTAAAAAGCATGGCCGGTGCGGATTCCTTTGAATTACATGTGCAGGAAATTCAAAACGAATATTCAAAAGACCAATGTTATATTGTAACCGTTGAATTATGGTGGGATTAAAGTTAGAGCCGTACAAAACCCCGTTGCAACCAGTTTGCAACGGGGTTTTGTTATTATAAAAACACTTATATGAATACTTACAGTAAATACGTTGCTAACGTATTCTTAGCGAAATGCACAGAAAAGCACGAAAAAGGCGCAACCATTCCCGTTACTACTAAATATGGGAAAGAGAACGAATGTATTGTATTTAACCTCATTTACGAAAAAGACGGTTATTACTATTACTCTATCATTCGCGCCGATGGGTTTAATTATCAAACCTGGGCGCAAAATAGAGCAGATCGCCGTCGTAGTTGGGCTGCAAGCGCTGAAAACAAGTCAGACGAATACTATCAGCGCTCTAACAAAGATCGCGCTTTCCTTAGCCTGGGTGAACCAATCAAAATTGGCCATCACAGCGAAAAAGGGCACCGTAAAATTATTGACCAGCAATGGGCAAACATGGGCAAAAGCGTTGCATATTCCAAAAAGGCAGAAGCTCATGAAAGTGTGGCTGAATTTTGGGAACGCAAAGCGAAGGATATTAACTTGTCCATGCCAGATAGCGCAGAATTTTTTACCTACAAGCTTGAGCTTGCTAATGCACACCACCAGGAATTGAAAACAGACCCAAGCAAAAGAAGACATTCTATGTCGTTGCAGTACGCTAAAAAAGATGTTAATGAGTTGCAGAAAAAAGTAGCTTTAGCACATAAGCTATGGGGAGATGTTGAGGAAAAATAGTGCTACATGGAAGAACAGCCCCCGTTGCAGTTTATCTGCGCGGGGGTTTTGTATTTTAAAACATCTATTATGTATACAGTAACTTTCTCCGTCAAAATACAAATGGACATAGCAAGCGAACACGGCGCATTGGAGCAAATAAAAGAAACTATTGAGCTAATTAACTTGGACTTTCAACGTGCCGGGTATAATTCAACCCCGCAAATAATTGAAGGCTCCCAAAACATCTTATCAATTGAGAAAAGTACTTTATGAGACAAACAACCCGGCAACAGCCGGGTTTTGTATTTATAAACACTAAATTATTACTTATGGCAAAAGCTGCTAAAAAAACAACAACAAAACGCAAACCAAGACCAAAGCCCATAAAGGATGAATTATGGGTATTAAACCCTGATACCGGCGATGTAGATAAAGCATTCGTGAAGGGTGATAATTGTACCGGTTTTGATTATAACTCCGAAAGCGTCACCCCCTGGTTTAAAATTTACTATGGTAGTTTTTCTGTCACAACAATAGGAATACCTTATTCAGTTGTGGAGCCATATTAAAATAATTTTGGATTAGGCGCACCCCGTTCACCGTTATGGTGGCGGGGTTTTTATTTATAAAAACACTTGTTATGGCCAATAAGACATTTAAAAATGAAATTTTACAAAATGCAGTTCGTTGTGGCTTCTTATCTGATAACCCAACAGCGCTAAACTACCATGTGCATTACCAGTACTTAGGAATGGTAGATAATCAGCTTGAATTTAGGCATATTAAAAACGGAGGCAGCATTATATTTTCATTGAAATTAATTACAGGACTATCAGAAAGGTTTAAACCTGCCGCTGAATTTAAGTTTAAGTTCACAGATAAAGACGCCGATCTTATAGAGGCGGGGTTAATAGCGCTGTCAGTTAGTAAGCCTGAGAAGCTACAGGAGATTGAAGGGTTAATAGAATACATTCACAAACAAAGAAGGGAGCTTAATTAGTTACTGTTCCCGGCAAATAGTTATAGTATAGGCGCGCCCCGTTCACCATTTTTGGTGAACGGGGTTTTGTATTAATAAACAACGCTTATGAAATGTTTATTTGATCAATGGTATGATGGCGAAGCACAGAACCTTAATAATTTTACTATAAAGTTATTTGAGGCGCTTATGGTAGCGGATGGTTTAAACAGGGATAAATTTAAAATAGCATGGCCAGAGTATTTTAAAGACTGCAAAAACTTTTAACAACATTCCCCCGTCAAATAGGCGGGGTTTTGTATTTATAAAACACTTGTTATGCCTAAATTTAAAATTCCTGTTAGTTGGCAAATGTCCGGCGAATATGAAATAATTGCCTTAACTAAAGAAGCCGCCATAAACATAGCCAACAATTTGCCATTGCCTGACGGTAATTATGTTGACAAATCTTTTGAAATTCGTGAGGATGAAATTGAAACAGAATAGGCGCAATTTTGCGCCTATTTGTATTTAAAAACACTACTATGAATTTAGAATCTTACTGCAATACACTTGCAGAATACAAAAAGTCGCAACCTGTTAGCGCTGCCTATCCACCTATTAAGGGTATCAACACGCTATGGGTGCCACTGTGGAGCGGCAAAAGAACTGCAACACTGAATCTAAACCACGGGGTTCCTAATTATGACACAAAAACTGGCATGGCCTACGGCGAAAATGGCAATTGTCAAACCCCCTACGTAATTATAGAAGTGCCGGAATGGTTTACTGACCGACATGTTGAAATAGTCGCAGAATTACTCTGTAAGGAGATGAACAAACCAGCTGGTTATCCAACCATCCGCGTGTTAAAGGCTGAACGCATTGCGGCAATTAAAAGAATTATTGGTACATTGCAGCCGGAAACCATTACACAATGAGGTGTAGGTTGTGATTTGCTTTCAAGCCCTGGTCAATGACCAGGGCTTTTGTATTAATAAACACTCGTTATGCAATCAAACCAGTATAAAGTTAAATTCGTAAAAGAGAATGACGACGAATCGCAATCTGTTCTGGCTGTGTTCCCTGACCTCAAGGATCGTACATATGTTCGAGGCTACAGTCATCAGGGCCAACATTGCAATGTTGATAGCGAATATTATTTAGGCTTAGAGGAAGCAAATAGGCGCGAATTTCTACCGCTTTATTTCGAGCTTGTTGGTCTTGGCTACAAGCTACTCGTAATAAACGATAATGAACCGTCGCCAGACCCTATTAAAAAAGCGTTTAGCAGCCCAACTAAAGAAACCAGAACAATTGTTGTTTACCAGGATGGATGCGTTAGGCTTTTCGACCAATCCAACACAGAGGAAGATACTGCAAAGGTTATAGTATATGAGCCTGATGAATTTAATGAGCTTTCAAAAGCGTATCAGGAAATAATTGACGGCGAAGAACTTTACGAGATTCAACAAGCCATACAAGCCCCGTAACCGGGGCTTTTTGTGTTAATAAACACATACTATGTCTAAACAAAGTAAAAAGAAGTATAAATTTACCAGCACTGGCACTGGCGAAGTATCAGAAATCATAGATGCATTAGAGAAGGTTTTAAGTGGATTAAAAGCATTAAAAGAAAATCAGCCTATTAATTTAAAATGGGAGGATAAAACCCTTTATACTGAGATTAGGTAAACAATAGCCCCAATTACGGGGCTATTGTTATTTAAAAACACTTATACGTATGACATATACAAACATTCTGCCTACCATTAATACCATGCCAAGGTTTCATATTCTAAAAGTAACAATACTTCCCGCATCGCATGGGCGTCCTGAAAGGGTAAAAATCTTTAGTGAATTTTGGAATCAAGGCATTGAAATACCATACGAGTGCACAGAAGGCTTTGACCTTCCCAAGGTTGAAACTGCCATTAAATGGTGCATAAGAAACAACTTCCATGTATTGGGTTGGGAAAATGCCAATAACCATGCGTTTATAGTAACAAGTACAATTCAGCCAATTAAATAAACACTTATATGCAACCGAAAATCGAAACAATCAACGGTGTACAGCACCTAATAGTAGCTGTTCCGATACAGCAACCCGAACTAAGTAGCACAGGCAAAACGCGAATAGTCGCAAAAACCGGCTCGCCTGTACGAACAACTGCTATCGCGCATGGATTGCCGGTAACGTTCACAATGAGCGCCTGGATACCCTTATAATATCCTTTGGTATGATAAAACCACAACGGCCCGTATTAATCCGTATAGCCCTGGCGAATGCTGGGGCTTTGTTATTTATATAAACACTAAACAAAAATTGCAATTATGAGTGAAATTACTTTGGAAATTTTGGATAAGGAACGTCTTAGCAGCTACCCGGCAAGCGGATTAAAAGTTATAGTGGCAGATGTTAAGATTGACGACAAAAAAGTCGGAACAATTGATAACTATTTGGAGGTTGGCTATAAGCCATATGACTTACATAGTCATAATACCACAACAGATTATTATGCTACTATTGAGTTAGCGTTTAAGGCCGGTAAAGAAAAGAATCTGTTTAAAAAATAGGCGCGAAACCGAAATAACAGTAGTTGTTGAGGACAAAAAATTAACCGATCAACAGATCATTGACCAGCTTAAGATCAAAGGCCCCAACAAGGCAATACAAGTAAAATGCTACGGTATTGCCGATCCTACACCCGCTTAGGCGGGTTTTCTTTTTTAAAACGCGTATTATGGATTTAACAACGGCATTAATTGATAACCTGTTACAGCTTACAGATGGCGGTGATAACCATTCTGTTTATTGGATTAAATTTAGATTAGCTGTTACATATCAGCAGGCAGATCATTTGACCAAGCGCTTTAGCCTGAGCTACCCAACCCTTACCGAAGCACGCAACTGGGGCACAGGTCAAAAGTTCAACATTGTAATTGTTAGCGCTCAATTCTCTGTAGACAGTGACAACGAGGATGAGTTTAATAGGTTTCTATCTAATATTTACAAAACACCTTACCCAACCGAAAACAACTTTTATTATTACCTGGACAGAGATTATAGCCCCGCTTAGGCGGGTTTTCTTATTTAAAACACCTAACATGCAAAAAGACATAATAGTTTGCCACTTCGATGGCGTTAATGTAACAGAGGTATTTAAAAATATACCCAGGCCCGACAAATGGGCGCGAAAAGCGGTTATACTGCACAATGCATCTATTGTTGCTGAAGGCGGTAACTTGGATCAGGAATTTTGGTTCCTAAACGAGAAGATAAAGTCAAAATCCACCATTATTACCGTGGGTGCTGATAACGATATTATCAAAGATGACCCAGCTGTAATTCAGCGCTTGCAGAGATACATCGGTACGCCCGCGCCGGGTGGCCATGCTAAAAATCGTGGTACAGATAATGATTTTAATAAAAGTGGATGGGAATAATTCGATATATCCTATCTTGCAACCCTTATATGGGGCAGTCGCTTGCTTTCATATAAGTGTTTTCCCCCATATCTCACAAGGGTATGGGGGTTTTTGTTTATCCACTCGTCGTATACCCAAACCTGTACCTCAAATAGTTCTGCGCTAATAGGAGCTTGCGGTAGAATGTCAGCTCAGTAGTGGAAGTATCGGCTAATGTCAAGTCCTTATTGCCAATAGTCGTAAATAGCGCCCGCCCTTTATCATGCAGATCGGCCAGGACAGCCGACTTGTGGCGATATTCATCAAGTGTTATTGCCAAATAGTCGCAAATTTCCTCTGCGTTATAATTACACCTTAGCGCAATATAGATGAATATACACCTGGCAACACCTCTGTTGACACCAGTTTGCCAATTGATAAGGGTCAGTGTTTTAGATGCCTTCTTATCTACTGCACAGTTAATTGAGATAGATTTTTCAATTTCCCGAAGTGGAATTTTCATGAAAAGAACTATATTTATAATACAAAGGAATATCGGCGTAGTGGTGTACGCCAACAGGCCGTGGCAGGGGTCACGGCTTTTTTATTTGTAATTAATTTCGAAATTGCTATATTTGTCTTCCGTCTTAGAAGACATCTTTATTTTGCATTAACGGACAGCCACCACGCAGGGTGGCTGTTTTTTTATTATAAGTTCATAAACTGCTCATCTATGAACTTTGTTGCAGCATCAAAGCCCGTACAGCATGCTGCCGGCATGAATTGACCTAATAGGAGCAACCAGCCTTCCTGGTTAGCCGTCATTTTGTTCTTCCCTTCTTTAAGCTCAATTGCAATGATCTTACGCTTCCATACTACAATTAAATCAGGCCAGCCAGAACTTACATGTAAAACCTTCAGCATATAGCGCTCAAAAGCTGTTCGCTTGCCCTCGTTAGGGGAGTGGTGTATTACCGCACCCTTGTACTTAAACAGGATATACTTACAGACATTCGCATGTAGAATATCTTCAGGGCGTAGGCGTTTGCTGAACGGGACTCGTTTGGTTCGCATTGTTCATCTGTTGTTTATAATACTCGCTCATTACCTGCTTTGTATTCGCATCGTTATCAGCCCGGCCATCACTGGTGCGTGTTTTGTCGCCCATTGACTTATAGTTACATTCTGCTTCATACTGGATATACCTAAGCGCCAGAAACCGATCTTGGCGGTAATGTTCAAACAACTCAAAAAACGTTGGCATATCCATACGGTCATACATCTGCCCCATTTTCCCCACCTCCAGCTTCTGTAAGAATAATAGCACATCCTCTACGCTCAGATTATCTTCATGTGATTCATCAATGATCCTTTCGGCAATGTTTAATAGCTGATCCTCGTTAACTGGCCTCTTAAGATTCATATTTTCAAAAGCGTGCTTAAGCTGCGCACAAAGAATTGTCAGAATGTAGTTATAACCCTGATCAGTGCCAGTGAGCGCCGGAATACGGTCTTTACTGGGAATACGTAAGGTTCGGTCATATTTAACCGCGCCACGTTCTTTAAAGGCATTTAAATGCGCTGATACCACTATGTTATTTCCGGCCTTTAAGGCGGGAAGCAAGCTTGTCCTTGAGCTTGGAACCAGAAATTTGTTTTGTTCCATTTTTTGCTTTTTGCCAGAATTCTTGAATATGGTTACTAATTGTAGCAATGGATTTGTCCTTGTAGAATTGATCGCTATAGACAACTGTATACAGTTGCTCCCAGACCGGCAGGATCTCATAGGCGTGGTTCTCTGGGCCATGATGCAACTGCATTTGCTTATATATAAAGTCAGCGATCTTTAACAGGGGCCTGCCATCCATTTCAACGTCGCCAGGATAATCGGGATTAATCCGCGCAACGACCTGGAGCATTTGCGGGATAAGGTAACGGTCTTTCATACTTCATTAAGTTTAGCGGTAGCAAGCCTGACAGCAAACCATTTACCTTGCGCTTCAGACCAAATACGGTGTTTAGTTTGTCGGCTTACGTAAATACGCGGGGGTGATACTCCAAGAAAAACAGCAGCTGCAATTGCGCTGGGGAAGTACATACGCATCTGGTAACGCTCAGGCAATGGAAGAGATAGATCATATACATAATGGGGCTGAGCGCGGACATTTGTTTTGACTACACTTAATTTATGCATAGTTGTATCGTTTAGCGGGTTTGTAGTAGTTCAGCTTTGAGCGCCGATATTACAGTTCGTACAAAATCCAGGGAGTGAACACAGGCGCGGCAAGTACGTTCAGCCAGTTCGTAGTTAAAGTTCTCTGTAGCACATAGATCATCAACATAGGCCTTCTGAAGCGATACAGCCAGATCAGCGCCATTGGCCTCCAGGCTGGCAATTAAGTTTACCATCGCCTTGCGCCTGGCAGAATGAAGCTCACGCTTACACTCAGCTTGCTGTGATCCAGCGAATGCCATCCAGGATGTAAGTTTAAAGCCCCAATCCATTAGCAGGTTGAGCGATTGCGCCTGGTCAAATGTTGTTCCTTCTATTGTATCGAGAATGGCTTGTAATTGGGTGGGCTGGATCATGATTTTGTAAGTTTTAGCAGGTGTAGGGTATATGGATTTGGCGTTTGGCGAAATTCAATGTAGTTACTAACGCGCTCCATTAATTCCTGCTTTCTTTCGGGATATAGGATATGAAACACCTCATTCAGTTCAGTTACAATATGCTCAAGGCTTAAACCCACCCATAATCCACCTTCAATTTCTGCCAGCCAATCTGGTACAAGCCCATCGGCTTCCATTTTTTTAACGCTTATATCTATTGGCAACCCCTCCTGATCTTTCCACTTAAATAAACTCGCATATACTACCTGTTTGCCATCATCTGTTTTGCCTGTAATTATTGGGGTCATTTGATGATCAAATTTTGACGGTTTACTAAAAATGCACCAGGAACCACTGCGCCAGCATTTATGGCCTCTTTAATCTTTGTCTTACTAATCTTGGGCGGTTGAGGTTCTATGTATGCAGCAGGTATAGCGCTTTCATCCGTTACTTCGATCGCTTCGGATCGACGAAACGAAAGATTCACAATAGGACTGGATATACGCTCGATGCCAAACTGCTGCATGGCTGTGGATAGCCGGTTTTTCAATAATTCTTTGCTTTTACGAATCTTGGCACGGTAAGCCGTTAGGCGTTCAATCTCTTTATCAAGAACCTCCTCCGAATAATCCAGGGCTTTAATGCTGAGGCCGATATTTACACCGGCCTCCTGCATTTGTTGTTGGGTAAACTGTAATGCCTGATCGATCTCAGGGGTTATTTCGCCTTCTGAAGCCTCAATGGACTCCAGTAGGTTCATATACTGCTGCTGTATAGCATACAGCCTGTTATTTCGTATTAACATTGACCTGTAGTGGGGTTATGCTCCAGTTGTCTGACATAAATTGATTGGTCGAATTGCGCTTTTTACCAGCGTATTTAATCTCTAGGGGCGTGCCGCGTTGGATATTAAAGCTGGTTATTGCACCCACCAGGCGTTTAGAACCATTTCTTATCTGCTTATATGGCTCACCCGGCTTTTCCTGCCAAAAGAAAAAGGCACAATCCATGTAAATAATTTCTCCAGAAGTTTGATCAACGACGCCCATTGGCTGAATACGATCGAAATATACTCGTCTGGTTTCTCCCATTGCTATCGGCGTCCAGTAATCGCTCATTAGGTCAACAGGTGCTGCTACGGCGGTTGATAGGTCTATTAACGAATCAGGGTTAATAGTTTGAAGTCCGAGATTGTTATCTGACGCAGCGCTGTCTAATACAGGTAGGTTCTCACTCATGTTGTGTGTATTTAATGATTTATTGTGCTTTTTAATACATTGTCAAGTTCCTCGCGGTCATAATCAATGTTTCGCCCGTTGCGCGCTCCCCACTTAAATAACATTGGACTTATCCGCATCCCATCGCTACGCTTATAGCCCAAGCGCAACCGCCTAAGCACGTGCTGACTTACGTTATACTCCTGCATAACTTGCTTTTCCGGCAAGCGCTTGCTAAGCGCCGGCTGCACGTTGTTTAAGGCTTCTTTAAGCATCTGCTCAATGCGTTGCAGACGTTTTTCCATTCGGTCAATTTTATCTACTGACATAGCTGCTGAATTTCTTTTTGACGTTCGTTAATGCATTTTTTGAAATATTCAAGGATCAACAAACCCCTATCGTTATTGGTAACCTTGCCATTGAGGTAATAACAGATAGTTTGTTTTGATATATTAAGCTTCTTAGCACATTTTGTTCTATCTCCTGATGTTACGTCTGGGGCTATCTTCAGCAAAGCCTGAGTGATTTGAAGGCGCTGGGCTTTCATTGATTTGGAACTTTAATTATTTTGAACGTTATTGGGAATACCATTATGACGGTAACGCTTATGGTAAATTTTATCCAAAAAAAGTGAATTAAGTTTTGTGTCTGAAATTATATTCACTTTATTTAAACACAATTCGCATATAACCGAATTCTGTTAAAACAAAACTCACGGCATGAAAAAAGTAAATAACACTAGACCTAAAGACTTGAAATTGAATGTGCAATTTGAGACTGCGTTTAAATGGTTGCAGCTTAT
>CBHTVU010000002.1:0-71011 GCA_966096785.1 uncultured Gammaproteobacteria bacterium
TTGTATTAATATTATTCACGTTAAACCTGAAAATTACCAGTTTGATTCATGTTAGGCCTTGAACAAGAATAGCTCCACAAACTAATTCCTATATTCAAGGCAGGGCTCAGCATGACTCAGACACTTATTACCCATAACCTCGGCTTTCCGCGCATTGGCGCAGACAGGGAACTTAAAAAGGCGCAGGAAGCCTATTGGCGCGGTGACATAAGCCAGGCTGAACTTGAGCAAATTGGTCGCGAGTTACGTAAAGCGCATTGGTCACTACAGGCGGACACAGGGCTTGATCTGATCCCTACTGGCGACTTTGCCTGGTACGACCAAGTACTGACTATTTCTGCAACCCTGGGCAATATTCCTGCGCGCCACCGCAAGGAAAATATCATCGCGGGTAATAAGCCGACGGCCGAAGTTGTCGCCTGCTGTGGCCACGGCCATGAAGCTGGCCACGATCACCATCACACTACTCACGCCTGTACCGATATAGATCTGGATACACTTTTTCGTGTTGCTCGTGGTCGTGCCCCTAGCGGCGCGGCAAGCAGCGCATCAGATATGACTAAATGGTTCGATACCAACTACCACTATCTCGTGCCTGAATTTAATGCTAACCAAGAATTCGCATTGTCCTGGACGCAAATTATTGATGAGACCAAAGAAGCAATAAGCCTCGGTTATAAAGTGAAGCCCGTTATCCTCGGACCACTGAGTTATTTATGGCTCGGTAAAGAAAAAGGCACCGACAAAAATGGTAAGGCTTTTGATCGTTTTGATCTGCTCGATAATGTTTTACCCGCGTACTTTAAACTTCTGCAAGCGCTTGCCGATGTAGGCGCAAGCTGGGTACAAATTGATGAGCCTATATTGGTATTGGATTTACCCACCAAATGGCTACGCGCATTTGAATCTGTCTATAACCGTTTGCAAAACAAACAGCTGCAAATTTTATTGGCAACTTATTTTGGCCCACTCGGCGAAAATTTATCGACAGCGGTGAGTTTGCCCGTCGCAGGTTTACACATAGATGCTGTGCGTGCGCCTGAACAAATTTTGCCGATTGTTGATCGCTTGCCTGCGCACAAAATACTTTCTATAGGTGTAGTGGATGGCCGCAATATTTGGCGCAACGATTTACAGAAATCCTTAACACTTTTAACTGGCGCGCATGAGCGTCTTGGCAACCGTTTGTGGCTAGCACCTTCATGTTCACTTTTGCATTCTCCGGTGGATTTAAACCGCGAAGAGAAACTTGCAGCGGATTTAAAAAGCTGGTTTGCATTTGCAAAACAAAAAGTGCAAGAAGTTGTTACGCTGAAAACATTGTTGACACGTCCTTTCGATGCCATTGCGCAACAGGAATTGGCCGCAAGTAATTCTGCAGCGCAAGCGCGTGCGACATCATCAAAAATTCACAACCCGGAAGTGCAAGCACGTTTGCAAGCGATTAAACCTGAACACGCAACACGTCATTCAGTGTTCAACGCGCGTATTGCAAAACAACAAGCGCGATTGAAGCTGCCACTCTTTCCCACCACCAGCATTGGTTCATTCCCACAGACGGAACAAATTCGTGGCACACGCAGCGAGTTTAAGAGCGGAAAAATAAATACCGGCGAATACGAAAATCGAATTCGCGCTGAAATTGCGGACTGCATTCTGCGCCAGGAAAAACTGGGTATTGATGTGTTAGTGCATGGTGAAGCCGAACGTAATGACATGGTGGAATATTTTGGCGAACAACTGAACGGTTACGCATTCACTCAATATGGTTGGGTACAAAGCTATGGTTCACGCTGCGTAAAACCACCGATTATTTTTGGAGATGTATCACGACCTGTTCCCATGACGGTTAGTTGGGCACAATACGCGCAATCCCTAAGTAAAAAACCCGTTAAAGGAATGCTCACTGGTCCGATTACCATGCTGTTCTGGTCATTTGTACGCGATGACCAACCGCGCGCAACCACTGCAAAACAAATCGCACTTGCATTGCGCGATGAAGTTGTCGATTTGGAAGCGGCAGGTATTACTATCATCCAAATAGACGAACCTGCAATTCGTGAAGGCCTACCATTGCGCACTAAAGATCGCAGCGCATATCTGGAATGGGCAGTGAATGCATTCCGTATTAGCGCAAGTGGTGTACAGGATGAAACCCAAATCCACACGCACATGTGCTATTCAGAATTCAACGACATTATTGCGTCAATCGCGGATTTGGATGCTGACGTCATAACCATTGAAACATCACGCTCAGACGGTGAACTGCTGCAAGCCTTTGAAAGTTTTAATTACCCTAACGACATTGGCCCGGGTGTTTATGACATTCACTCACCCAATATTCCTGAAGTAGAATCCATGGTGAGTTTACTGAAACGTTCTGCGCGCGAAATTCCTGCCGAACGTTTGTGGGTAAATCCTGACTGCGGATTAAAAACACGTCGCTGGCCAGAAACTGAAGCCGCGCTAGCTCGCATGGTTGAAGCTGCAAAAATATTGCGTGCCCAATTTGAAGCAGGCAGAAAAATTAATAGCGAGTCAACCTCATTGTTGAATGCTTAACCCTAATTCTCCTCACAGTGCACAGGCAGGGATGCCAAGTGCACATTTACTGGTGGAGTGATAATTCACTTTTTTATTTCTATAGACTGTCGCAAATTCATCAGCTGCGCTATGGCCTTGCTTGATACCGTCAATTGCGTTTTTTACAACAACGTAAAATTCATTGATCACCTACTTTATTTTTACCTCATCTGCATCACTAAAAAAATCACGGCGCTTAAATATTAATTTACTTAACAATCACTGCACTATCGGCAGCAGCGCCTATTTTTTGTTTGTTACATTGTATTCAGTGGTTATGGCAAGCATCCATTTGTTATTCATCATTCGAATTGGCAAAGGAGCTCACAATTGTTCCTATCTCAGCAAATAAATCTTCTTTATAAAAAATATAATTTTTTAATTTAAAAAAATGTATAAAAAACAACAAATTTTTATTGGCATAGTTAGTGCAATTTTCATAAAGGATCGTGCACCTTTAAAAAAGGATGCGAGACACATTATAAAAGTAACCCAGGATATTACTTATGAAAGATGCAGCTTTTCGTCAATGCAACAAACAAAAAAAATACCGAGTGGGATTGGCAATGGCCTTACTTGCAATAATGAGCTCGTTTAGCTACGCCCAAAGCACTATAAATTCCACAACACAAAAAAGCGATATCGAACAAAAAAATAAACAAAAAGAAAAAGCTGTCGTATTGAAAACCGTTAGGGTTGAATCTCGACGCAAAAGCCAATTGGAAAAGCTGAAAGATGTTCCAGCATCTATATCCATCGTTTCCGGTGAAGAGCTGGAGAAACAGGAAATAACTAATTTCCGCGATGTGGTCAAAAGAATTGGCAATATTAAATGGGGCGGGTCCAGCACCAATCCAACCACAACGGCACTTACATTGCGTGGCGTAGGTTATTTGGGAACAGGTGGCGCATTGGGTATTGATTCGAGTATCAATACCACTGTGGATGAAGTTCCTTACATTATTTCTAACATGTCGGTGTTCAATAGCTATTACGATCTGGCATCGGTGGATGTTGCACGCGGCCCACAAGGTACTACCGGCGGTTACAGTGCGAGCCTTGGAAAAATCAGTTTCATTTCAAAGCTGCCAAGTTTCGAATCCGAAGCAGGAGCTTCACTCACCTACGGAACAAACAATACCTTATTAATTCGCGGCTATGCTGGTGGCACGGTGATTCCGGATTTACTGGCGTGGCGCGGAACATTTTATCGTGAGCAGGCAGATGGCTGGTTCACGAATCATTATTACGATAGCAAAGGTTATGGCGGCAATGAAGTTAAATATGGCAACACTGACCGCACTTACGGAAAGTTACAATTTCTGCTTACACCAACAGAAGATTTTAAGGCGCGTTTCATTTTTGATGTCACACCCAATAGCAAAGAGTATGGGATTTCATCGAATGGTGGAATTTATCCGCGCCCGGTTCCTGATTATTATGATTCACGTGATGCGAATGGAAACCTGATTCCGGTAAACCAGGCGAATCAAGACACGGGAAAATTAACAAGGCGCTGGTTTACCCAGAGTACCAACTGGTCTTACGATGAAAATTATTTAAAAGAATCCAATCGCGCTGAACACTACCCCATCGCAAATGACACAAAAGGTGTTTCTGCCGATCTTTCCTGGAATCTCAACAATTACACATTGAGATCCATTTCTGCATGGCGCGATTACCATTTTGATTTTGGTAGCCCCAACTTTAGTAATCCTACGCCTTTTGATATTTTGCGCGGTCCTTCTTCAGGTTTGGGATATTTTCGTCAGCTCACGCAAGAATTTCGAATCACTTCACCAGAAGATAAAACATTTTCCTATCAAGCAGGGGTTTTCTACGCCGATGTATTGCGAACCAATGGCGGCGAAGGGCGTGGCAATAAATATGGATCAGATGCCGGGGCTTATTTCGCCAATGCGAATCAATATGGACGCCTGGATGCCGACGGCGCCGGTCGTTATTTGTTAATTAATTCGCTGAATGGTTTGAAATCCAATAGTTATTCCGAAAAGGATGACAACACCTACGCCCTATTCGGCAACTTGAAATGGAATATAACTGACAGGTTTACGCTCGATACCGGTCTTCGTGTGTCTCAGGAAGAACGCAATGCTGAAATCAATTACAACCGAATCTTCGACCAGGGTTACGCCGCCGAACTAAATCCGCAATTTGTTGATGATGTTCAGCTGGGTGGCTTCAATAATAGCTCCAACGGATCACTAAATGACTCTAAGGGAAATCCCTTGTCTAACACACAAGCTCAACTCGTATTGGCTGACGCGGTTGCATTAAAATATTTCAAATTAGCAAATTACAATTTGCTAAGCACTGCGCAACAACAACAAGTAGCAGATGCAAAAGCGATTCGCGCAGCACGGTTGAGCGGAATCTACAACGAAACTGCTGCTGAGCCTTTTGATGAAACCTTATATACATTTAATTTCAGCCCTAGTTATAAAATCACTGAAAATCAAACGGCTTATCTTTCATTTCGCTACGGTGAAAAAGCAGGTGTTGCACAAATTATTGGCGCAACCACCAAAGGCGGCACTTCACATCGTACCAATGAAGAGCAAAATTTTTCTTACGAACTTGGTTTAAGGTCATCCTTTCTTGATAATGCTCTAACCTTAAATACAACCTTATTTACGCAACGTATTACTGACTATGTCGCTAACCTGTATTTCTACGATGAAGCGCAAACTATCGCGAACAACGATGGCAATCTTGCTTATATTTCAGTGGTGGGAAATATTCCGGAAGTAAAATCCTCCGGGGTGGAAATTGATGCAACTTATAATGTCCGCAATACTACCTTGCGATTTTCAGGAGCCTACAACAACCCCAAATATGTTGACGAAAAATTTCACGCAAAACCCCTGGAACTGGGCGGCACTGCGACTCCCTACGCTGATGTTAGCGGACGACGTTTGCCCGGCGTAGGCGCATTTAGCTTCAATGCCTTTGCAGAACATGTGTGGCCTATAGCAAACAATTATAATTTTACTGCCAATATTAATTACAACTACACCAGTAGCTACCTCACCGACCCATCGCTATCGCGCTATAGCAAAGTCGATGCGTACGGCCTAACGGACGCTTCTATCGGTATTGGAACGAAAGATGGAAAACTTGATATCAGGCTGCTTGCAAAAAATCTTTTTGATAAAGAATATGGTTATCAGCCAGTGTGGAATTTATATATTCCCAGCATACCGCGCTGGGTAGGACTTTCCGTCAGTAGCGAGTTTTAGTATTGAAAGGCGTCACATAGACGCCTTTTTATTTAAAATCCCAATCTAAACCCAAACCCCATTCGAGCCCACGATTCGGAATACCTAAAGTTAAAATAGAACCCTGCGATGGCGTTAAATAATTGTCATCGGTTAGGTTTTTTGCTTGAAGATAAACTCGTAAATCTCTTTCAAATGAATATTGTATTTTGCCGTTGAGCAACCAATAATTATCCAGCCTTAGTTGCTTGTTCCCTGCCTTCATTTTTCGCTCGCCGGCATAGTTCTCCGAGAGATTTATTTGCCAGCTGTTTCGTTCATAATTAATGATGAAAGATGCAAGCTCATCCGCCTGACGAAATGCCGTTGTCGGTAATGCATTAAATAAACTACTTTGTGTACGCAGCTGCCAATTACTATTAATTTGAGCGAGATACTCAAACTCTACGCCACGAGAGTTTTGCGAATCAGGTGCATTCACATACATGCGTGTTGTTCCGTCGTCGCTAAAACCTTGCACAATACTGTCACTAATTTTATTTTCAAACCCGGTTATTGTTAGGCTGGAGTTTTTCCAGTTACCCATCCATACCAACTCCCAAGTCGCAATTCTCTCAGGTTGCAAATCAGGGTTACCGACCAGCGAATTATTACTGCTTAAGGTTAAGTCACCAATGCCAGGTGCCCGGAAGGCTTTACCGTACAATAATTTTATTGTCTGTGCTTCAGACACTTGATGAGCAACACCCAAACGCGGGCTAAAAGCTGAACCAATTTGCGAATATTTATCGTAGCGTGCGCCCACCGTGAGTTCAGTATCGCCACCTAGTTTATTTTGATGTTGCATATAAAGACCAAGTACATCGCGCTCGTAATCTCGATTGATCAATACGGGCCCGAAAGCCGTATGCAAATTTACCTTTTCAATATTGATGTTACGATCTTCAAGCCCAAATTGCAGGCTGCGGTTTTCATTAATTGACCAGCTATTGTGAAGCGCAAACTCAAATGAAGTTTCGTCGAAAGTCGCATCTACGGAAGGTGGTAGAAGTGGAAATTGAATATAGGTGTTACGGTGGTGATAACGCAGATTGTAATTGGTGGTGATTGCATCATTCCAATCAAATGCCTGTTTAAAGCTAACACCCGTATCAGCCACTTCCGTTTCGTTAACATCATTGCCGACTTTTTCAGAAGCCAAGAAATCATAGGCATTGCGTGCAAAGTAAGTAAGATTCAGTTGGCTTTTATCCTTGCCAATTTTCATATTGACATCGTAACCATCAATGGGATCGCGCGTTTCATAGGGATTGTGCGTCACGGAATTTTCGACAACGAATGACTGCCCCCGGTCGCTATAAGCATTTGCAAATAAATTAAATGTAAGTTCACTGACGTTGGCCGTTGCAAACACTTGTGTTTGAAGCCGCCCGTTACTACCCAACGTTTGCGACAGCATATTTTTACCACTGCTGGTAGTGATATTGATAACGCCAACGAAAGCATTGGAACCATAAATAGCTGAGCCAGGACCGCGAATGATTTCTACTTTTTCAATATTGCCGAGCGAGATCATATGTACGCTGCCGCCCGCATATTCAGCATTTACACGATTACCATCAATTAGAATTAACACCTCGCGGCTGGAAGTGCCCGAGCGAATACCGCGTGAACTGTGATAATACTCACCGCCGCTGTCTGCTTGACGAAAGGCTTGAAAGCCTGGCACAAAATTTAATAACTCATCCAAATAATCAATGCCCATGGCTTTGATTTGATCATGACTAAATACAGTTACAGACGAAGGTGCAGTACGCAGATTTTTTTCAGTTAAGGTTGAAGATGTAATTTTAATTTGCATTAGATCTTCAAGCGAAAGATTGTAAATATCGTCTATTTTTGCTTCAGCGGCGACCGGAAAAGATGCGGTCATGGCAAGCATGATGACGAGGAATTTAAAATGCTTCATTGATTTTTATTATGACTCATAAATTTTTCACTTATTTCAAATCAGAGAGAAATCATAAGGGCAACTCAAATACCATACTAATTTCCCGTCCACGGTTGGGTACACCTTTAGGTATGCTGGTCCCTTGGGCGGGAGTTGTATAGTCAAGATCGGCGAGGTTTTTGAATTGCAAACTGAGTTTATAATCATGTTGAAAGCTGTAACTCAGTTTTGAATTGATAATCCAAAATTCATCTAATTTTTGCACACTATTATTAGGTGCTGGCGTATAGCGTTCGCTCTGATAATAGCCCATTAAATTCCAATTCCAATTCGATTGATTAAAATTCAATTCAAGGGAGGCCAGGTTTTTTGCTTCACGAAACGCTGTGACAGGTAAACTGGTGAATTTGGTGTAGGCCGCACGCAGCGTCCATCTTGGGCTTAAATAATATTTGGAACCAAAGGTATATCCATCACTGGTTTCGTCTCCACCATTCACAAAGGTTCGGGAATTACCAGTAAACCCTGCCACTATGGCATCGCTGTAATTATTTCTGAAAGCTCCTACACTCAGAATAGTATTGCCCCAAGTACCTATCCACAATAGATCCCAGGTTTTTACACTTTCATAATCCAGATCCCGATTGCCCACAAATAAGGGATTATTAATAATTCCCGTTTCTGCCAATGATGGGGCGCGGTAGGCTTCGCCATAAAGTAATTTAACCGTTTGTGCAGAAGAGATTGAATGTACGAGCCCCAGCCGGGGACTAAAGTGCGCACCAAATTTATTGTATTCGTCGTAACGCAAACCTGCAGTTAAATTGGTGGACTCGCTTAAATCGCGTTGGTACTGACCATAAATTCCTGCTGAACGATAAGTATCCTCCAACCCCAAAGCAGTTTTATGACTGAAATCACCGTAATAATTAATAGGAAATTGGTGCTGCGCGAGTTGGCCCAAATCATAATTATTTCTTATGTAAGCTTCATTTTCACTTTCCTGCTTTAAATCTACCCCAACTAATCCGCTGGCCTTATCACCAATATTCCAACTGTTGGTAAAACTTAGGTTATAACCTTCGCCCACTAAATAGCCTTTAGTTAACAGAGGTTCATTACTCGAAGGTTTACTGATTGCGGATAAAACACCCGCGCCAACGACGGGAACATTTAAGTGCTGGTCAACCAGAAGATAATTGAGTTGAACCTTGCTTGTTACACTTTCCCAAATATCTAATCCCTGCTCAATACTGAATTGTTTGAGCGATGCACTTGTACCTACAAACCCGTTAAGTGTATTTTCAATAACAAAAAAATCGTCTGTACTAATACGGTGGTAACCAAAATGGATTTTGGTTTTCTCTCTGCTAATTGAAAAGTCCATGTCCGCTGTTGTGCGTGGATCAGTTGTATGCAAGGGTGCTTTTGTAAAACTATCCTGTATCCAATATCCTTGGCCGTTGTCCTCATAAACACGCCCATAAAAATTCGTAGACCATTCACCGACAGGTTTTGCCAACATCAGGCTCAGGCTACGTCTGTTATCACTACCCGCTTCTAATTTCACCGAATTTTTCCCTTTGCGAGTAATAATATTAATAACCCCGCTAAATGCACTCGAACCGTAAATTGCTGAGCCTGGGCCGCGAAAAATTTCAACGCGTTCAATTTGTTCCAGCGGAATCAGCGGGAGTGTTATATCGGCAGCACCAGTACGCGGGTTTGTCATGCTTACGCCGTCGATCACCACCAAGACTTCACGAGCCTGTGACCCGTTGCGGCGACCACGAGAGCTGAACGTATAATTCACACTGCTGTCTGCACTGCGATCAAATTGGAAACCTGGTACCAAATTTAATAATTCGTATAAATAATCAATACCCAAGTTTTCAATTTGGTCATGCGTAAATACACTTACAGCGGCAGGCACTGTAAGGATAGATTCGCCACGAAGCGTTGAGCCTGTAACCGGAACTTGCAAAAGTTGCTCGAGGTCCATCGACAAATAACTATCGTCTTCCGCAAGTGTTTTAGCGCTCGTTAATGCTGTCGTGAAGAGCGCTAGCGCACATCTGATAAAAGTAAATTTGTTTGCCATAATCCCGTTCCTGACTACCAATTTTATTTCAGTTGTGGAAACCGCAAATAACATGGACTCACGAAAAATTTAGTTGATCATGTTTGATTAGAGATCGCCCAAGCTTCAAACATTTGTGAAGGTAGAGGTTTCGAAAAATAATACCCTTGAATTAAATGACAGTTACGCTCTGTTAATAAATCCAACTCGACTTTTGTTTCAACCCCCTCAGCAATAGTTTCTTTACCGAGTGAATGCGCAAGCGAAATAATAGATTCAACAATCGCAAGCGAAGCTCTTTCAACCGCCATCTCACGCACAAAAGACTGGTCAATTTTGAGTACATTGACAGGCAGGCGGCGCAAATAATTCAAGCTTGAAAAACCAGTGCCGAAATCATCTATAGCTATGCGAAAACCTATAGCCTGCAATTCATTTAAGGTATTAATTGACGATTCCATGTCGTGCATCAGAATGCTTTCTGTCACTTCCAATTCAAGTGAATGAGCTGCTGCCCCTTCCTGCTTCATTATTTTTTTAATGGTTTCAACAAAATCCGACTTACAAAATTGCACTGCAGAAATATTTACACTAACTATCAAATCGGGGAAACGGTGTTTACGCCAGGCAGTTACCTGACGCGCAGCTTCAGCAAATACCCAATTACCTAGCGGAATAATCAAACCAGATTCTTCAGCAAGTGGAATAAAATCAATCGGCGAAATCAAACCTCTCTCTGAATGACGCCAGCGAACTAAAGCCTCCGCACCCCACAATTGACCCCCTTTCGCAAGCACTTGCGGTTGATAATGTAATTCAAACCCGCCCTCTTCGAGAGCTAAACGTAAATCACTTTCAAGTTTTAAGCGATCGAGTGTGCGCGAATTAAGCAGAGGTGTATAAAACTGATAATTATTGCGACCTTTTTCTTTGGCCAGATACATGGCAGCGTCGGCATTTCTAATTAATGTATTTGTGGTGTCCCCATCATCCGGGTATACGGCAACACCCACGCTGGAAGTGACATGTAAGCTAATTCCCTCCAGGTTATAGGCTTGCTGAAGTACGTTACACACTTGAATAGCGAGGTCCGCCAGTGTTGTTTCATTTTTCAGGTTGGGAACTAGCACGACAAACTCATCGCCACCTAAACGCGATACCGTATCTTCCGGACGCGCAGTCGCAATTAAGCGTTGTGCAGTTTCTGTTAGTAGCTGGTCTCCAACACTGTGGCCCAACGAATCGTTTACATTTTTAAAACGATCCAGATCTATAAACAGAATGCCAACTTTTTTGCGCTGGCGCTCTGCATTAGTGATCGCAATTGTAAGACGATCGCTTAATAAAACACGATTGGGCAATCCGGTAAGTTTGTCAAAATTTGCCAGAAAATCTATTTGTTCACGCGATTTTTTATATTCAGTAATATCATTAAAAATAAGGATGTAATTATCCACCTCGCCCCGCGCATTGGGAACCAGACTGATTGAGCACCATGAAGGAAAAATTTCGCCGTTATTGCGCTGGTTAGAAAGCTCACCCTGCCAATGGCCCTGTTCTTTCAAACTGGAAAAAAGATTGCGAAAAAAACTGTGGGAATTTAATTTTTCGACGACCGCTTTAATATCTGTTCCAATCGCTTCCGATTCACTGGTGCCCATGATGGTTTGATAGGCGCGATTTACCGAAATGATATTGAGATCACCGTCGGTGATAATAATGGCTTCATTAGAGGCTTCAAATACCTTGGACCACAAACGTAATTGAGTATCTTGTTTTTTACGATTGGTAATTTCGCGAACAACCATCAACATATCGTCGTTGGTACGCGGTAAAATTCGCGCCTCCCAATAACGCACTCTCGTTATATCTTGCGACCATTGAAACTCAATCAGCTGCATTTCATTTTCTACGGCAACCCTGACAATAGAATTTTCAATCGCATAAAAAATTCCCGGCGGTAGATAACCGTGAATTTCATTTTCTTTGTAAACGATCCATTCATCCATGTCGTATACGTAGGTTCCCACCTGCATATCCAGGACTTTTCCATCGCGCTGAATACGCATGATCATGTCGGGAATGGCAGACAACAAGGCGCGAGTTTTACTCTCGCTCACACTTAGGTCGCTCAAGGCATGACTTGCGCGCAAAATATATTGAATGCGATAAGGTAAGGTACCCCAACTCACCGGTTTGGTAATAAAATCTGTTGCACCGCTTTGATAAGCAAGACTTATGGATTCCACATCATCTAAACCGGTCACCATAGCAATAGGTAAATCGCGACCGCGTGGGTTTGCTAAAAATTCCGTACAAAGTGAAAACCCATCACCATCTGGCAGGAGTACATCCAGTAAAATAATGTCGAGCTTATGTTGCTCAAAAATAAGTCTTGCCTGCTCACAATTAGCGGCAGTAAATACATTCAGGCCTGAACTCTCAAGCGTGGCTGTCATCATCAAACGAGCTACGTCCTCGTCATCTACCACTAAAACCTGAGGTGGGCTGGTGATTAATTTATTCACGCGTCCCCCTCATTTTTAAGCGTGAGAAGTGCAACCTCTACAGCCTTATAAAGTGTTTTTATACGTGTCACCAGAAGAGTTGCTTCCACCAACTCTCCCTCGCGACCTTTTATCTCCAACTCACGGCACAAATTAGTTAACTCCACTACACCTAAATTTGCTGAACTGTTTTTTAAGCTATGCGCAATTTTATACAGGCCCTTCGTATCCTGTTGCGTAACGGCCTGTTCCATATCCAGCAACAATTTGGGGCTTGTTTCTATGTAAAGGTCAATCACACGCCTCAGCAAACCGGCTTTTAAATTTTTTAATTGCGCTATAACTTTGCTATCGATATTCACACTGGAGATATCTGATTCAGCACCTCTAGATATATCTTTGGGTAGCCACTGGGACAAAATTTTATGTAATTGTTCGAGCGTAAAAGGCTTACTTAAATAATCGTCCATACCTTTAGCCAAACAATGTTCGCGGTCACCAATAATCGCGTTGGCGGTGAGCGCAATAATAGGTAATTTTGTTAACGCAAGAGTCATCTCTCGTTCGCGTATTTTTTGTGTGGCCTCGAAGCCATCCATAATAGGCATATGGCAATCCATCAACACCAGATCAAACATATCCTCGGAGAGATATTTAATAACTTCAGTACCATTGTTTGCGATTTTTGCTTGTAGCCCCATACGCTGTAGCATGGCCATTGCAACTTCCTGATTTACCAAATTATCTTCCGCTAACAGAATTTTGCCTTTAAGTTTTGGCAGCCAGGTTTCACTGGCTGCTTGCTCAATCGCCAGCGTATGTGCCGAGGGTTGATTTTTAAATAAATCTCCCGCAAGAATACTTGCAATTAAATTGTGTAATTCAGATTGACGAACGGGCTTCAATAAATAAACGGTTTTCGTAGAAAGGTTTGGCCGAGTATCCATTCCGGCGGAACTCAAGACGACAATCGATAAATCTGTTAGCCGCGGATCTTTATGTATAGCCTCTATTAATTCTCCGCCATCCATATCCGGCATCATCCAATCGGTCAACAAAAGTTGAAATGGCCTGCCATTATTCGTAGCCTGTTGCAAAAGTGCGAGCGCTTGCGGTGCAGATTCCGTTATAAAGGCTTGTGCACCCCACGAACACAACCAGTACTCCAGAATTTCACGATTTGTTTGGTTGTCATCTACAACTAAAATGCGGATATTTTCAAACCCCTGCGCCAGTTGGTAATTACGTAAGTCACCAACCTTCGGCAAAGTGATTGAAAAATGAAAATGCGATCCTTCACCAAATTTGCTGTCTAATAAAATTTCTCCGCCCATTAATTTAATCAAGCGTTGGGATATCGCTAACCCAAGACCTGTGCCACCGTATTTACGACTCATTGATGTGTCTGCCTGGGTGAAGGCGGTAAATAATTTGTTGTGTTGATCAGGAGCAATGCCTATCCCCGTATCGCGCACTGAAAAATCCAGGTTAACAGTGTCTGCAGTTTCCTCCATGCGTTTCACTGCGAGCATGACTTCGCCTTGCGCCGTAAATTTAATGGCATTGCTTAATAAATTTGTGAGTACTTGCGCAAGACGCGCCGAATCCCCTTCAACGGATAAAGGAGGAATTGGCGTGCTGCACAATAATTCCAGACCTTTACCTTGCGCTATAGGTGCGTAGCGTTCAGCCAAATCTTCTAATAATCCATTCAGTTGAAATGGACGAGGCTCGAGTTCAAGACGACCCGCCTCGATTTTTGAAAAATCCAGAATGTCATTAATAATGGCCAACAAATCTTCGCCAGAACTTCGCGCCACGCGCGCGAATCTTTTTTGTTTTGCATCTAGCGGACTATCGATCAGCATATTGGTCATTCCCAAAATGCCGTTAAGTGGTGTGCGAATTTCGTGGCTCATAACGGCAAGGAATTCGCTTTTTGCGCGACTCGCTGCTTCTGCACGTTGCGTTTGCTCGCGCAATTGCAAGGTGCGCTCTTCAACGCGTTGCTCAAGCTCTTCTTGCTGCTTACGCAATTCGCCCGCCTGGTTTTCGATGCGATCCAACATGGAATTAAAACGATGTGTTAATAACCCTACCTCGTCGCGCGCTTCAGTTGCAGGCGCGCGCATGCTGTAATTGCCATTTTCGCCCACGGATTGCGCGAGCTCATTTAAATCGCGCAATGGACGAATAAGAACGCGAACGAACCGGTTGGCCAGCACCCCTGTAATCGTCAGAGCAATAAGCGCTGTTATGAGCGCAAATAGAATTTGGTGACGAAGCTGCGCACGCAAACCGGATAAATCTACTTTCAGATACAAACGACCTACTATCTCGTCCTTCCACATAACATCAACAGCAATTTCCTTATCGCCTTCATCAGTGACGTAACCACCTTTTGTATCCTTGCGATAATATTCGGCAAAAACTTCATTATTGGGTAAAACCAAACGTGCAGAAATAACTTCAGGATCGACCTGTAATACTTTCAAGGCCTCTTGAGCTTCGTGGTCATCACCAAACATACTCGGCGACGCAACGTTAAAAGCGGTGGCTTGCGCGAGTATGGTGAGCTGGGAATCCATCTGTTTTTTTGCAGCTTCGTATTGCTGCCAAATGCCCATCATGGCTGCGATTAATACCGCCACGGACGACACGATCATGGTGACCTGGGTGATCTTGCGTGAAAATGTGGTATTTCTAGCCATCCTATCTGCCCTCCTGGTTATTTTTGGCCAGCTTTAGCAGTTGACTGCTAACACTCACACCCGCGTGAGTGATTGCGGAAGAGGATATTGAAAACTCAATTCGGCCCTCACTATTGCGAGCCAGTGCTATACCGACATCCAAATCCGTGGGCAGAGGATCGTCTGCAACTAAAAAAACGCCTGTAGGTGGCGGGTGAGGAATAGCAAGCGGTAGCGCGCGCGAAGGGCGATAGAGCATTTGGCAGGTTTTGAGGTTATCGCGTACTGCAACCGCGTCGTCCAAATACAGGATTTCGATGGCTTGTTTGACGACGGAAACTCCGTCCGGAAGTTGGCGGTTAACAGGCTGGCCATTAAGCGGTCCCAATGCTTCTTTTGTGTCGCCATCAGCGCCCAGGGCGCAGAGTCGCAAAGGCATACTTTCCAATTGATTGGGCCACTCTATAAATTTTAAAAATTTATAGACAAACGCCACCCGCAAGGCGGCTTCATTCGATGCTCCCTCCGCAAAAGACAAAGGTATGAGCCCGAAAATACAACTTATAATGACTCGTTTTAACAACTACCTCTCCTAGCTTAAACCCATCAGTGGCGCTTAAAAAATGCCCCACATTTGCAGTCGATACCAACACATTCCAATCGCACAATGCCTGCGCATTTAGAGCATAGACCAGTTTATTTGCTATTGTTATTACGTGGCGTAACAGTCATCTATAATCACAATTCACGACAACCAGTGTTATTATGGGCGCCTCTTGATCGCATTCGAAGTTAACTCCCATGCTGCTTTTTGTAGACAACCTTACCAATGTAGATTTCAGCTTTCTCGACCCAAAACGCGGGCTGCTGGGTGAAACCTACCTGGCAAATATCACCTTGAACGGCGAGCTGGACGAGCAAGGCATGGTGTGTGATTTCGGCACAGTAAAAAAAGTGGTTCGTCATTGGCTGGATACTGAATTGGATCACCGCCTGGCGGTGCCCGTTCGATCACCTAATATCACCATTATTGAAGAAGGCGAATTCCTTAATATTCGATGGCAATTTGGTTCGGAACAGCAATTCTTGCAAACGCGATCACCGCGCGATGCTATAGCGCTGGTTGATGCAGAACTTCTCACCCCGGAATCCATTGCTAATTGGTGTATCGCGCAACTAAAACGCTTATTTCCTGCGAGTGTTGCGCAGCTTGAGTTGGTATTTACCCAAGAGGAAACTCCCGGGTCTTATTATCACTACAGTCACGGGTTAAAGAAGCACCTGGGTAATTGCCAACGCATAGCGCATGGTCACCGTTCACGCATAGATATTTGGGAAAACGGCGTCAAGTCTGCAGAGCTGGAACAACTTTGGGCCAATCGCTGGCAGGACATTTATATAGGCACACGCTGCGATATACGGGCAGAGTCAGTTCATTCCGGCATTCCCTATTACGAATTCAGTTACATATCACAGCAGGGTCCTTTTGAACTCATCATTCCAAAAGCTTGCTGTTATCTGATTGATACTGATAGCACCGTGGAATTGATCGCACAACATTTTGCGCATGCCACCAAGCTTGAACGCCCAGCGTCTGCTATACGTGTAAAAGCGTTCGAAGGAATTTATAAAGGCGCAATTGCGCAATCGTAAAAAAACCATCGAAACAAGTAATTAAAATAATCCCGCTAGATACCGTTAAATAATAGGCACGCATAATCAGCGCATAATAAAAAGGAACTCTTGATGAGTCTTACTACAATCGTATTTATTGTCATCTTGTTATTTTTCACCTGGCGAGGTTACCAAAAAGGATTCATTGGTGCCATTTCGCGAATTCTTAGCTTTGCAGTTGCCTACCCCGCCGCCATTTTTTTCACGAAACCTTTCGCAAATTTTTTGCGCACCTACATAGCGCTAGACGGCTTGATATTATTTCTGGTAGCGGGCTGCACCATTTTTTTTGTCGTGAGCCTTGCTGTCACCTTATTATTAAGTGCGATTGCGCGTTTAATTCCGCAAACGCAATTTACAACTACCAGCTCTAAAATTGGCGGCACAGTATTCGGTCTTATCATCGGCAGCGTGTTTGGTTTAATTGCAGTTTATATTGTCGATATTCTGGTTAAACCTAAAACTGCAGTCCCCGAATATGCGAGCGATCAGCCAAAAAATTTGCCCGCGAGCAATGAGGCTGACGAGGAAGCCATAAAAAAATATGTTGTTGGGGAAGGTAAGCCCGGGGTTAATACAGCCGATACTTTTATTGATACCACTGCTAAAAAAATGGTTAGCAATGCTGCATCTACCGCGGTGGCTATCATTACCGATGACAAAACCACCTCACAGATCACTAAAACACTTACGCAAGATCCGCAAGCAACTCTTAACCACGTACAGAACATGACAAATAATGGCGAGTTTAAGGAGTTGCTAAACAAACCTGCATTTCAAGCTGAGCTCAGCCGTGGCAATGTTGAAAAGCTTATGCACAGCAAAGATTTTCAAAAGCTAATGCAAAATCCTGATATGCAAGCCATTGTTTCATCAGATGGAGAAACATTTAGCGATAAATCCGGCGAGCAAGCTGCAGCGGAAAAAATGATTCAGGCGTGGCAAAAAGTCTCTACTTTAAAAAATGACCCGCGTGTCATAGCCATAGTGCAGGACGAAGCATTCCAGGCCCAATTGAATTCGCCCAACAAACTAGCGTTGTTAATGAATCCGAAAATGCGTGAGCTAACCGAAATTATTTTTAATCCCGCTACGGACGCTTCATCCGCGCAAACGAAAGGTGGTCTACCTGCCACGGAAAAAGAGAATGTGCATTACACCATTGAAGACATTACCAATGGAACCGCTCAACACACCGATGAGATACCTGCCGAGGATACACGAAAGAAAACGGCGCAGTCGGAACAGCAAACGGAACAAAAACTTTATCGCTGGACAGATGAAAATGGCAAGGTTCATTTTTCAGATAAACCCATTAAAAATTAAATCTTAATAAAGTTTTTCTTCGCCTGGTGGCCGTGTTTTAAAACGCGGTTGCGCCCAAAAATATTGACCCGGAATTTTGCGAATTTCATCTTCCATAAATTGGTTTACACGCAATGCGTCAGCGTAATCATCACCCGTGGGATAATTTTCAAAAGGCGGGTGTATAGTTAATTCGTAACCTTTGCCCTTAGGCAAACGCTTTTGAGTAAAAGGAATAATTTGCGCGCGCCCAAGGCGCGCAAATTGTGCAGTAGCTGTAACCGTCGCAGTTTGTATACCAAAAAAAGGCACGAACAAACTAATCTTTTCACCCAAGTCCCGATCTGGCGCATACCAAATCATACGCCCCTGACGTAAGCGACTAATCATTGCTCGCACATTATCTCGACTAAAAGCGGTACCACCCGGCGCATAAGCTTCGCGACGAACTTTTTGCATAAAATCATAAATTTTATTGCGATGGGGACGATACATGCCATCGTAATTCACATATTGGCCCAGCATAGCACTGCCGATGTCCAGGGTCGTGAAATGCATGCTCAACAGCAGCGCTCCCTCCCCTTTTTTTAACGCGGCTTCAACATGTTCAACACCGCTAATAGTAAATAAACGACGCAACCGCCATTTCGGCCAAAACCATGCAATACCTGTTTCAAAGAGAGCCATAGCGGTGGAATACAATGTTTCATCGAGCAAGGCCTTACGCTCTTTCTCACTCAGCTCTGGAAAACACAATCGCAAATTAACTTCGGCTTGATTCAAACGTTTTTTATTACGCTTGAGATAGGGAACCATTAAATACGCCAGATAATATTGGAGCTTGTAAGGTAACTGAGCAATGAAGAACCAAATAACCACAGCAAACCATTCAAGCCAATAACGCGGAGCAAATAAAGAACGGGTAAAAACAGGTGGTTGCATAATAATCACGCTCAACTTAATGAGCAGCCATTATAACCTGATAGATTGCGAAGTAACCTTATAGCTGACAGAAAGTTTGCGACCCTGTAATAAAAAAAACCAGAGCAATTAGCCCTGGCTTTTTTATTAAAGACGACTGAAATTATTTAATGGTAATGGACCTGAATACTGGCGTTCCATTTCGCACGAAACGAATTGCTTTTGCAGTATTTTTTGGTAACCCACTAACAATTTTGCTATAGGTCGCTACCGAATCCAAATCAACAAAATCAAGCTGAGTGATTATATCGCCACGTTGCAGACCCGCTTTTTGTGCAGCGCTATCAGGTTCAACGCTCACAACTTGCACTCCACGTTCTTTATCACGAGCATCTGTAGGTGCAACTGTAAGCCCGAGTGCATCTGTCTTGGTGGTTTTGGATTCATTTTTAGGATTGCTTGCTGGAGTAACGCCAGACTCATCTTTTAATTGCTCCAGAGTACCCACAAGAGTCTCTCGTTTACCTTTACGAATTACGTCGAAAGTTACCTTGGTGCCCGGTGCCAATTGGCCAACAATTCGCGGTAAATCTGCCTGGCTGTGAACGTCCTGGCCATTAAATTTAATAATCAAGTCGCCCACTTTAACACCCGCTTTTTCTGCAGGACCTTTAGGAAAAACTTCAGAGACTATTGCTCCCTGTGCCTTATCCAAACCATAGGCACTCGCCAAATCTTTATCTACATTGCCAATAACTACGCCTAACCAACCGCGCTCCACACGCCCTTTTTCTTTCAACTGACTTACAACATCTATTGCGACAGAAGACGGAATGGCAAATGACAAACCAACCGAGCCACCCGATGGAGTATAAATTTGGGAGTTAATACCAACAACTTCACCATCCATATTGAATAGGGGGCCGCCAGAGTTACCTGGATTTATAGCAACATCTGTTTGAATAAATTGTACGTAACTATGTTCGGAAGGAATATTACGACCAATCGCACTGACGATACCCGCGCTAGCGGAATAATCCAAACCAAAAGGTGAACCTATGGCAACTACCCATTGGCCGACTTTTAACTTTTCATTTTTGGCTAGACTAAGTTGCGGTAAATTTTTTGCCTCTATTTTTAATAAAGCTATGTCGGTGCGTTCATCAGTGCCAATTAATTTGGCCTCGAATTCACGATCATCGCTAAGAATAATTTTAATTTCGTCGGCTTCGCTGATTACATGATTGTTGGTTAATACATAACCGTCACTGGAAATGATAAAGCCGGAACCCAGTGATCCATGTTCGCGTTGGGGAACTTGATGTTGCTCTAAAAGCTGACGAAATATTTCAGGTACATCTTGCAATTCGTCGTTAGGAAGCTGACGAAATTGGCGTGCTTCACGCGCCTTTGTAACAGCTGTAATTTTAACGACTGCCGGTGATGCTTTTTCAATGAGATCGCTAAAGTCAGGAAGCTGTGCAGCTTCAACTGAACTGAACACCATACTCATAGATAATAAAATTAAACTAAATGTGCGTAAAACCAATTTCTTCATAATGACCTCTATTGAGATGAAATCCATCTCACAGCATGAGTTAATTCACACGGTGTGACTCGGGTAATAGGACATAAGTGATCTGAAAAAATTCCACGTGCCAACAAATATAATGGCGCCGGCCATTTGCTTAAGAGGCATGGCAGAATCGAGGTGGGGATAGCTACAGATTTTTAAAGGGTTGTTATTTAAATATTAAGTGACGTTCAGATTTGGCAGAAATGCGATGAGACAGTTTCGATCCTCTCAAGCTATTTTACTATATCCAAACCTTCCACCATGCGACTGATTTCTTCCGGTGACATTTTCCCACTGCTGGATGCACTACTGCTGATTATTACACCCGCATTTGTTTCTGCTTTTTTAATCTCTACCGCCGCCTTTTCCACAGCAGCCTTCTCAGTAAGCTTACGATTTTCCTCTTCTTTTTTCATGAATTCCTTATGTGCTGCTTCATCCTCCAGGCGTACAGTAACCCGGCGATTTTCCGCCCGACCGGCGTCGGTTTTATTGTTAGCAATTAAAAATTTATCGCCATGCCACCGCGTGGTAATTTTATCGGCCACCACACCTCGCTCAATGAAATAGGCAGTTACCCACTCTGCAACCTGTTTTGATAAAAGATCGCGAGACTCGGGGGTACCGGAATTGTCGCTATGACCATCAACAAATACTCCGACGACATTGGGGTCAGCCTGAATATAACGTGCGACTTTGCCCAGCTCAGCGTTATTAGAGGCCGTTAAACCTGTGGGGTTTTCTGTGTAGTTAATTGACGTACGTGCAACTTGTTCAAAAGTGTAGGGGATTAAATCGGCGACACATTGCTGGTAAGTTTTGTAGGCCGCAGCAAAGTTTTTTGCCGTTAATACCACTCTGACTATAGATGAACCAGAGGATGGACCAGAAACCGCTTGCGAGCTATACATAAGATTTACACCTTGAGACAGCTGCGACACTAAAGGTCCAATTTTTTGGGGAGAGGCAATACTAATAGGCTGATTACCCGCAATTGCCACAACTTCCCCGAGCCGCTCGGGAAACAACTCACTGCGCCAAACCGGTGGTGCGGTTTCCAGAGTACTTTGGCCTGCAGGAAAACTAACTTTACCCTGGGACTCCAAATAAAATAACTCGCCCCCACCCGCCTTTTGCGAAAAAACTGCTTTTCCAAATACCGGAATCTTGTGAGTCAAGCTACAGCTAAAAGGACCCGCGGCCGTATTCCATTCCGAGTTGCTTACATCTGCTGTATAAATCTGGGCACTAGCGGCGCGGGCAAATACAAAGCCGCTGATCAAAAAAAGTTTTAAAAAACACGAGCGGAAAAACATTGGAATAACCCGGAACTGAATTAAGGTGCATTTAGTATAGACAAGCTCATAGGAGCTGCATGTAGAGACGGCGGAAGATTTGCAAACTCATCGATTAACTGATGTAAGGTTTAATGCGCTCCATCCCGGTACGACTTACCGGCAATTTGACGCCATTTTTAAGCACCGCAAATTGGGAATCTTTATTGACGCGCTCCAAACCTTTTATTGCACTGAGTTTTACAATATATGACCTATGGATACGAATAAATTCTGAATTGTCTAATTGTGCTTCAAGTGCTGAAAGACTTTGGGTTTTAAGAATGGATTTACCTTGCCAGCAAATACGAATGTAATCGTCCTCAGCTTCAACGTAGTCAATGTCAGCGAGCGAAATAATATGAGTCTGACCTCTGTCGCGCACGAGAATCCGCTCTACTTTAATCTCCTGCACTAACGCGGACATGGCGTGACTATCTTGATCAAGTCGTTTTTTTGCACGAGTTATGGCTTCGTCAAATCGCGTCTGCGAAAAAGGTTTTAGTAGATAATCCACCGCGTGAAGCTCAAACGCCTTAAGTGCATATTGGTCATAAGCAGTTGTAAAAATCACGCCTTCCCTACGGCCTGTCGCTTCAAGCACTTCAAGGCCATTCAACTTTGGCATGTGGATGTCGAGCAAAATTAAATCGGGTTCTGATTTACAGATTTCATCAACTGCGGACTCGCCGTTAGCGCATTCACCAATAATTTGAATGTCACTGTGAGATGACAAATATTCTCGTATTAATCGACGAGCAAGAGCTTCGTCATCCACAATTAATAATCGCATTGTCATTCGCGACCTGCCTCCAAGCCAAGTTAATTTTTATACAATTTACACACATTCGAACGGAATAATAATTTCAACACGGAAATTATTCTGCGACGCTTGCCAGCTGACACGAGCACGCTCACCGTAAAGATTTTCAAATCGCTCTTTAAGGTTTCTCAGCCCTGTTGCGGTTCCACTGACAAGAGACGCTTGTGTCTCCACGGGGTTGCTGATTGCTACATACAGCCATGTTTCGTGCAAACTAGTCATGATTGTTATAGTGCCGCCATCGAGCATATTGCAAATACCATGTTTAATCGCGTTTTCCACTAAGGGCTGTAGAAACATAGGTGGGACTTTGGCGTTTAATGAGTCTGGCTCGATGTCTAATACCGTTTGAAGCTTATCGCTAAAGCGATTTTTTTCTATCGCTAAATAGTGTTCACATAATTCCAGTTCTTGCGCGAGGGTAATTTGTGAATGCGCCGTTATGGCAACAGATTTTCGAAAAAAATCACTTAAGGCGATTACCATAGCTCGTGCGCCAGAGGGATCTATAGCAGTAAGCGCACTAATCGAATTCAAACTGTTGAATAAAAAATGCGGATTAATTTGACTACGAAGAACTTGCAACTCGGCATCGCGCGCAAATAATTGTGCTGCTGTTTTTTTAAGCTCAGCATCGCGAATATTATCCAATGCAATTAATAGATCATGCGCAAGTAAAGACACGAGATAAACCAAACTTGCCATGCAGAAAAGCGACGTGATTAATTGCGGAGTCATCGCAATCCCAATCCAATTAATTTCCGTGTACAAGCTCAAACTATTAAACAATAAACATAGGCCTGTCCAGGCTGACGCTGACAGAATCGACGCGCTACCAAAAACAAGAATCATGCTTTGTAGCTTGCGACCTGCCAATGGATAAGAACGACAAACATAATATGCGGACAGACATATGAAGCCATAAGCTACCAAAGCTGGAATTGAAAATAATAAAGCGGCACTCCAACTAGCGGTGGTACTCAGAAATAATATCCATGCCAGTGCAATGCCGCCAATTACCCAGGTAAAAAGATACCAAAGAAGGCTGCGCAATTGAGACAAAATAGGATGCATAGGGCCTCAATAAAAAGGAACTCAGTAAAAAGGAAACCCAACAATAGGTTGCTATTTTTTAAAATTAATTTTTAATGACCACTCCACCCATAATCGCAGTACCTGCGACTATTAAACGTTTACCGGTTCCGGGCGCTGGAATAGTTTTATCTTCAATACCACCTAAAATTGCCGTAACACGATTAACAACTTCCCAATCGTCGGGAACTCTTATTTCAATTCCACCCCATGTCGCCCATACATTCAGAACCGCCTCGGTTTGAATGATCGCACTACGCAAATCCAGATCAACACCGCCCAAAAACGCAGTAATTTCTCCACCCTTAAAATCCTGAGAAGAATTTACTGTTTTGTTGCCACCCATAACTGCAGTTATATCCAGGCTAACATTACTATCTCTATATTCATTACCCGCGAAAAAATTTCCGGAGGAACGATCAGCCGAGCGATCCTTGAAAACAACTGAAATGCCGACAGCAATCAATAAAACTGGCCACCAGTCCCGAAAACTGAAATGAAAAATTCCAAGATTGTTGAGCATCATTGCCACGCCAACAAGAATGAAGCACAAGCCAGTTAAAATATTTGAACGACTTTTGGATTCCGTCATTTTTAAAATACCAACAACCACAAATACGGTGGGCCAAAATTGAAATAAGGTACCTATGTTGAAACTAAAAATATTGAGTTTGTCGAAAAGTGCCAAGACTCCAATAACAATGATGCAGCTACCGAAAATCACACGACGCTTGGGTTGTGCGTTACTCATAAAGCCTCCTGAATGACAAAATAAAGTGATTAACTTTTTAGAGATTTCACCATAAGTCAGACGATTCCGTATGTCCCGTTAAATTCGGCCACCGACGAAAAAAGTCGGTAAACAACGCCAACCATAATGTGCAGTAAAACTTGTAGCTGCACCAACAGCCTGGGTTTGGTAGTATGCGAAACGTTTTTGAAAAGAAGAGAAAGTAGTTCATGTCGCAGTCCGCAAGCCCCTCAGAGATTACCCTTACCCGTCCCGACGATTGGCATATTCATCTGCGTGATGGCGATTCGCTTAAACGGACGGTTAGCGATGCAGCACAGCAGTTTGCGCGCGCTATTGTCATGCCTAACCTTGTTCCGCCCGTTATGAATACCGAACAAGCTCTTGGGTATAAGGAACGCATCCTGGCAGCGCGCCCTTCTGGCAGCCAATTTGAACCCTTAATGGTGCTTTACCTGACCGACAGTACAGATCCGGCAGAGATTGCAAAAGCCAAAGCGGCAGGCGTAACAGCCGTTAAGCTTTACCCGGCGGGCGCTACAACCAACTCCGCATCCGGTGTTACAGATTTGACCAAGGTCTACCCGGTGCTGGAGGCAATGCAGAAAGCGGGAATGCCGTTCTTGTTACACGGCGAAGTGACAGACTCCTCAATCGATATTTTTGACCGTGAAAAAGCGTTTTTGGATCGTACCTTTAGCAAGCTTGTAACGCAGTTTCCTGAATTAAAAATGGTGCTTGAGCATATCACCACGTCTGACTCCGCCGAATTCGTATCGGCCGCGCCCCAGAATGTGGCGGCAACGATTACTGCGCATCATTTACTCTACAACCGTAACCATATGCTGGCTGGTGGCATACGCCCCCATTTCTATTGCTTGCCGATTCTGAAACGCAATACCCATCAAGCAGCGCTTATAAAAGCTGCAACGAGTGGTAATCCCAAATTCTTTTTAGGGACGGATTCTGCACCTCACGCAAAAGATAAAAAGGAAGCCGCTTGTGGGTGCGCTGGTAGTTACACGGCCTATGCTGCGATCGAACTTTACGCTGAAGCATTTGAGGACGCTGGTGCACTGGACAAGCTTGAAAGTTTCGGCAGCCACTTCGGTGCAGATTTTTATCAACTCCCACGCAACACTGACAAAATCACGCTGGTAAAAAATGAATGGTCGGCGCCAAATAGCCTAGACTTTGGTAATACCCAGCTGGTGCCTTTGCGTGCTGGTGAAAAGCTGCGTTGGCAAGTTAAAGCCTAGGGCAATTATTTTTATTAAGGCATTGTAGTGAATCCTCCTGAAAATCAAAAAGATCCATCGTCGCTTCTTGCACAACGTTTTCGCGGCTTTCTGCCTGTCATTATTGATGTTGAAACCGGCGGGTTTAACCCCTTCACAGATGCCTTGCTAGAAATTGCAGCTGTTACTGTGCGTATTGATGAGTTCGGGCTTTTACATCGCCATGAAACTTTTTCGTTTCATATAGATCCTTTCGAAGGCTCAAACATTGAGCAGGCTGCGCTGGATTTTACTGGAATAGATTTGGACAGTCCGGACCGAATGGCGGAACCTGAATTAATGGCACTCACGGATATGTTGCAAGCTGTACGTCGTTCTGTAAAAGAAAATGGCTGCACTCGCGCTATAGTCGTCGGCCATAACGCACATTTTGATTTAAATTTTTTAAATGCGGCTATTGAACGCTGCGATATTAAACGCAATCCATTTCATCCCTTCAGTGTTTTTGACACCGCAACCCTGTCAGGGCTCGCATTTGGTCAAACCGTATTGGCTAAAGCGTGTCGTGTAGCGGGTTTCGAATTCAGCAATAGCTCAGCGCACTCGGCAGCCTACGATGCAGAAAAAACAGCAGATTTATTTTGTTTTATTGTTAACAAATGGAAAGAGTTTGGCGGCTGGCCCCTGCCAGTAGCTTGCGAGGAAGATGAGGAAGCGGAGTAAGTCCAATTTTTTTGGACGCCGTCATCCTCAGCTAGGCGCCCCCGCTTGCGGGGATGACGACTCCCTGATTAATTATCTATCACAATATTCGGCAACACCGGCATTTCCAAAATTTGTTTTTCGTTTGGCGCAATAACTTCTGCTGTACCTTTCGCGATTAATTTTCCATCCTGATTATGTGCTTCACATTCGAGCACAACCAATCGCACCCGTTCCTTTATCTCACTGACACTTAAAATTACCGTAACAGTGTCACCCACTTTTACCGGATTTTTAAAGGTCAAATTTTGGCTGCGATAAACTGACCCCGGTCCTGGTAATTGGGTTGCAATGGCTGCAGAAATTAGCGCACCTGTCCACATACCATGGGCGATAGGTTCGCCAAAAGCTGTAGTTGCAGCATAAGTTTTATCGAGATGCACAGGGTTGAGATCGCCCGAACAGGCAGCAAATAAAATAATATCTTTTTCAGTCAGTGTTTTAGAGTAGGTTTTGGTTAATCCAACCGACAATTCGGACAGCGGATAATTTTCCAGATTCGCCATAAACAGCCTTTATAAAATGATTAGATAAGAATTCCCGCAGTATACCCAAAATAATAAAGCCGGACATAGGCCCGGCTTTGCAGCATCTGTATAAGTTATTTTTTTGCAATATTGATTAATTCATCATTGAGATTTTTCAACCAATAATCAAACGCCAATTTCACTTGCATATTATTTTGAGCGCGATCATTTTTTTCCCACATTTTCCCGAGATCATGTTCGTCGCTGCTTAACATAATAAGCTTATTGGTTACCGAATCGTACAACTCAAATACGATTGTCATGCGACCAAAACCTTCGCTATACACATCAATTAAACTAGGACGCGATTTAATGTCGTCTTTAGACGCTAAAGGAGCAATTTCAGTAATCCTGGTTTTCAATATTAAGGTATCACTCGCGGACTCTGTAGCGGGTGACACTCTTCGCTGATTAAATAAATAATTTTTTGCTGAATCTATGAATTTACGTTGATAGTACTGCTTATCGTCTTCAGTAAGGTTCCACGATTTCTGAAAATTACGAGAACTGGCGGGCTTGATAATTTTAACTCCGGAAAAATCCAGATCATTGAGAATAATTTTTTTATACTGGCTCACATCTGCGCCAGGTAGAAGAAAGCTTATGTCGAACTCAGCCTTAGAGATCGCAACAAGGCCAGCCTGTTCAGCTTGGCCCTGCGCAGCCTTTTCATGAATTTTATGAATATTGCAACTGGAAAGGCCAAGGATAAAAACTGCTAAAACAGATAGACATTTCATTACGCTCACCTTTTAAAAAAGAAATAACGATTTGTATTATTTTGTTCAGGTATTGTTGAACTGACTATTAGCTTACCCGCATTTAAAAATCTAACCGGGATAAATTTTGTTAAATATTGTTCCCATTATATACGCACCTCAAAACCAAACTGAATGCTCTTGTACTTTCTACGCATAACCAAACACCTGCTAGGTATTAAACAATCTAATATTAATTGGCAGCTTAAGCTGCCTTTTAAAAAGGCAGGCTATACTCAATTTACCAAGGCAAATTTTGCTTGGTGCAAACTCCGTGAAATGGTAGAAGCAACTACCGCAGTACTGGATAGTTTGTCTAACACCATTTCTTTTAGGATTCTTTTACATAAAAAAATGGTAAATAAATATGTCTTATCACGTCCAACAAAATACGCAACAACGCTCGCTCGGTATTTTCATTGTCATCGCATTCCATGTGCTATTAATTTGGGGATTAGCGAATGGTCTTGGAATAGCTATAACGAAGGTTTTTACCCCAGACCCTATTAAAGTAAACCAGGTTAAAAATCCCGTCACTCCACCTCCACCTGTAGATCTGATAGAACCAACATTACCGACTGAAAAAATTATTGTTGATCCAAACACACCGATTGTCGACTTTGAACCTACGGTAGGGCCAGTAGTTATAGAGAGAGGAACGGGAGAACCTATTATTCCCACCGTGCCTGATATTTCCAAACCCAAACTTATTAAAGCTACTAAACCTGATTATCCGCTGGCAGCGTCACGTTTGGGTGAAGAAGGCGCGACAGGTTTAAATTTATTTATTACTCCCGAAGGGCGCGTAGGCGAGGTACAGATATTTTCATCTAGCGGCTCACCCCGTCTAGATGAAGCAGCCGTAAAACACGCAAAACGCAATTGGTCTTTTTCAGCGTGCACTGAAGGAGGAAAAGCTGTTGGCTGCTGGTTTAAAACCAAACTAGTATGGGAGCTGAAGGACGCTCATTAACACTTTGTCACTGCACTAAAAACAAAGGAGGCCGAAGCCTCCTTTGTTGTTTTCTAAAAGCCAATTAACCCAGAAACACACGCGCATTTCTAAACAAACGCAACCAGGCACCGTCGTCTTTCCAATCGTCCGGCTTCCAGGAATTGCTTACAGCGCGGAACACACGCTCGGGGTGAGGCATCATGATAGTAACGCGGCCATCCTTACTTGCCACACTGGTAATACCGAGTGGTGAACCATTTGGATTCGCTGGATAAGTTTCAGTGACATTCAAATTATTGTCGATAAAACGCATGGCCACAGTGCCGCTATCGTTACAGGCTTTTAGTGCCGCTTCGTTAGCAAATTCTGCATAACCTTCACCGTGAGCCACAGCAACCGGCATATGTGAGCCCATCATACCTTTGAATAAAACCGACGAAGATTCTTGCACTTGTACCAAACTGAAACGCGCCTCAAATTGTTCAGATAAGTTGCGCACGAAACGCGGCCAATGATCAGCACCTGGAATTAAATTTTTCAGGTTTGACATCATCTGACAACCGTTACACACCCCCAAACTGAAAGTATCGTTGCGGTGGAAGAATTGTTCGAATTCATCGCGCACTTTGTTGTTAAACAAAATAGTTTTCGACCAACCTTCGCCAGCGCCGAGCACGTCCCCATAAGAGAAGCCGCCACATGCAACCAAACCTTTGAAATCTTTTAGGGATACACGGCCAGACAACAAATCGCTCATGTGGACATCAACGGCTTTGAAACCAGCACGATCAAACGCAGCAGCCATTTCAACCTGACCATTCACGCCCTGCTCACGCAAAACCGCGATAGAAGGACGAACACCGGTTTTAATAAAGGGAGCAGCAACATCGTCATTTTGATCGTAAGAAAGTTTTACACTTAAACCGGGATCAGTTTTTAAGATATTTTCAAATTCAGATTTTGCACAGGCAGGATTATCGCGCATCGCTTGAATACGGTAACTGGTCTCAGACCAGAGACTTTGCAAGATTGCGCGTGATTGATCGAATAAAGTATTACCGTTTTGACAAATGCAAAGCGTATCTTCCTCGTTCAATTTGCCGATAACTTTTGCGTGGGTTACGCCTGCGGCGAAGAAACGATCCAGCACCGCATCGGTTTTATCTTTCGCAACTTGTAACACAGCGCCCGCTTCTTCGCTAAACAATACGGCAAGCGCATCGTCACCCAAACATTCAATATCTACATCGACACCAACATGGCCCGCAAACGCCATTTCTGCGAGGGTTGCAAACAAACCGCCGTCGCTGCGATCGTGGTAAGCGAGGATTTCATTGTTGGCAATGCTAGCTTGCATCGCATTGAAGAAACCTTTGAGCTGTGCAGCAGATTCCAGATCAGCGGGCACGTCACCCATTTGGTTGTAAACCTGCGCGAGGATTGAACCGCCCAAACGATTTTTACCGTTACCAAGATCAACCAAAATCAAATCAGTTGGGCCTTTATCGGTGCGCAATTGCGGGGTCAAGGTTTGGCGAACATCGACTACCGGAGCAAAAGCAGAAATCACGAGAGATAAAGGTGCAGTAACCGCTTTTGCTTTGCCGTTTTCTTGCCACGCCGTACGCATGGACATGGAATCTTTACCGACAGGAATGGTGATGCCCAACTCAGGGCACAATTCCATACCGACCGCTTGCACGGTGCGAAACATTTTTTCGTCTTCGCCTTTGTGACCAGCAGCGCACATCCAGTTGGCAGAGAGTTTTACATCGGACAATTTTTCAATACGAGTCGCGGCTATATTGGTAATGGCTTCGGCGATGGCCATACGGCCAGACGCTGGGCCATCCAGCAATGCAACAGGCGTGCGCTCCCCCATACTCATGGCTTCGCCTTTGACGCTGTCGTAACTCACTGTAGTTACCGCAAGATCTGCCACAGGCACCTGCCACGGACCAACCATTTGATCGCGAGCAACCATACCCGTTACGGAGCGGTCTCCAATAGTGATAAGGAAGCTCTTGCTTGCAACTGCGGGATGCTTAAGCACACGCTCGGCAGCATCATTAATGTTGATGTCTTCGGTAGAGAAGGCACTGACTGCCGCTTTGTGTTTTTCAGCAACACGGTGCATTTTTGGCGGTTTGCCAAACAAAACTGACATTGGCAAGTCGACAGGTTTTGCATCAAAGTGCTTGTCATTCAAGGTCAGGTGCTTTTCATCAGTCGCCTCACCTACTACTGCATAAGGAGCGCGCTCACGCCTACAAATAGCTTCAAAACGTGCAAGATCTTCAGGTTTGATCGCCAAGACATAACGTTCTTGCGATTCGTTACACCAAATCGCAAGTGGGCTCATGCCCGGCTCATCATTAGGCACATTACGCAATTCAAACTTACCGCCAGTACCGCCATCTTTCACCAACTCGGGAAAAGCATTGGACAAACCGCCCGCACCTACGTCGTGAATAAAAGCTATAGGGTTTTTGTCGCCCTGCTGCCAGCAGGCGTCGATTACTTCCTGACAGCGACGCTCCATTTCCGGGTTTTGACGTTGTACGGAAGCAAAATCCAAATCCTCAGAGGATGACCCGGAAGCCATAGATGAAGCCGCACCGCCACCCAAACCAATCAACATGGCTGGGCCACCGAGCACAACTAATTTTGAACCGGCTTTGAACGGCGGTTTTTCAATATGTTCAGCTTTGATATTTCCGTAACCACCCGCCAGCATAATCGGTTTGTGGTACCCGCGACGCTCGCCATCGAAGTCTTCCTCAAAAGTACGGAAATACCCGCAAATATTCGGGCGTCCAAACTCGTTGTTAAATGCAGCTCCACCCAGCGGGCCGTCGATCATAATATCCAGCGCAGTCACAATACGGCCTGGTTTACCGTACCCACCTTCACCATGAGAGAGCTCCCAAGGCTGAACGAAATCCGGGATTTGCAGGTTGGATACGGTAAAACCCGTTAAACCTACTTTAGGTTTAGAACCGCGTCCAACCGCACCCTCATCGCGAATCTCACCACCAGAACCAGTACCTGCACCTGAGAAAGGTGAAATAGCTGTTGGATGGTTATGGGTTTCAACCTTCATCAACAAATGAATAGGCTGTTGCGTGTATTCATAAGCCTTGGTTTCAGGATTTGGGTAGAAACGCCCTGCTTCGTGGCCAACCACTACAGCGGCGTTATCCGAATAGGCAGAGAGAACGTTGTCGCCGCTCACTTCATTAGTATTGCGGATCATTTTAAAGAGGCTGCGCTCTTGCTCAACACCATCGATTGTCCAGGATGCATTGAAGATTTTGTGGCGACAGTGCTCTGAGTTGGCCTGCGCGAACATCATCAATTCAACATCGACGGGATTGCGACCAAGGCTTTTAAACGCATCTACCAAATAATCGATTTCGTCTTCAGCCAAGGCCAAGCCTAAAGACTTATTGGCCGCAGCCAGAGCATCGCGACCGCCGCCCAGGATATCCACACTGGTTTGCACTGACGGTTCTTGCGCGCTGAAAATTTGTTCTGCCGCCTCGAGGCGATCAAAGACGGTTTCAACCATGCGGTCGTGTAGAATCGCTGTAACAGCCGCGCGATCCGCAGCTGAAAAAGCACCTTGCACATAATATGCAACACCGCGCTCAACGCGCTTGATGCTATCAAGGCCGGTATTTTTGGCAATATCAGTCGCTTTAGAGGCCCAGGGAGAAATAGTACCTAAGCGCGGTACCACGAGGAAAAGCTCACCTTCATGATTCACTTCTCCCTCAATTTTCGGGCCGTAAGTTAAGAGTTGCTGTAGCACTTTAGTTTGTGCATCGCTCAAGGGAGCTAACACATTGGCAAAGTGCACAAATTCAGAGGAAATCCCGGTAACCGCTGGGACTTGTTGTTTCAAAGTATTCAGCAGTTTTTGGGTACGAAAACTGGAAAGAGCGGGGGCGCCACGCAGAATCAGCATAGTGATTTGAGCCTCAAGCGTCTGGGGTATATAAGGAGTGGAATAACGAGGCGCGCATTGTACTGGATTTATAAGCCGGCAGGAATTGATATTGCCATTGAAATCTAAACCTGATTTGCAGGCATCATTTCGTTTAAGAACTCATTTCTATGTGTGATAGAACACAGAGGGGCCGCAAATTACTACCTTAAGCTACGTTCTAAGCAGCTTTTCCGACAATCGGGAAAATTTTGCGTAATTTTTTCACGATTTTATACAAAAAAGTCTAGGAAAATCCTCTTTGTGTAGCGCCACTTCACACAAAAATGGCACCAAAAGTATCAAAAATAAACTTTTTTTAAATTTTTTTAACCTCATGATGCTAACGAGAAGATTTTTATAAGCCATTGTTTTAATTGGATTCCTATTTTTATAAGTCGGTTTTTCTGAAAACCCCTAACCCAGTTTTGCTCAGAAAACAAGCTAGGCAGACGTAGTTCTTGCCTTTACCATGAGTTCTTAGTTGCACGGGTCAGTAATGGACTAGATTCGGCATGAGTGCATATACGAAGTTATTCCCCATTTCGGGCGATGCAATTCAAAACCGGAGAGAACCTTATGGCCGGAACAAAATTTACGGATGGCCGAAAACGTAACATTACAGCTGTAAAACGCTTTTCCATTGCTAACCTCATGGTTGCAATGTTTTTACTCTTTACCGCTGGCTTATTAGTTCGCAGTGCGCCTCCAAGCAAACTTGAACAAGTGCGAACCGCAGGTGAGCTTAAGGTATTGGCGCACAGTGGCCCTATTAGCCATTACCAAAGCCCATTGGGTATTACCGGTTTTGAATATACCTTGCTAAAGGGTTTTGCCGATGAGCTCAAGGTAAAGCTGGTTTTAAAAGATGAAGCGCCTCTTGAACATAGCGATGAATCGCAGTTCGATCTCGCAAGCCCAAGTGTAGTAAACCCCACGACTACCAAACAGCAACTTCACTACACCAGTGCTTTTATGGATTTGAGCTTGCAGCTTATCTATAACACCAACCAAACGCCTCCAGCAGATCTTAAGGCCCTTGCAGGTAAAACAGTCTTGATAGTTAATAGGGCTTCAGTGCCTATGGCGTTCCATGAGCTTCAACAAGCTATGCCAGACATTCATTGGGAACTGGTTGAAAACGTCGAGATGACCGACCTGCTCGAAATGGTTGAGCTTGGACACGGTGATTATGCAGTTGTAGATTCCGCCATCTTTGATATTCATCGTTACTCTTACCCCCACACACAAGTTGCGTTTGATATAAGCCAGCCTCAATCATTAGCCTGGGCATTCAATCAATCACGCGATAAAACACTTTACGATGCCGCGCAGCGATATCTTGCGAAAATTAAAAATAATGGTGAGCTCGTTAAAATTTCTTCGCAATTTTTTGATCAGTTTATTGAAGTGAATACTGACGACGCTCTAATGTTCAGCATACGCTATGACAAACGTTTTCCGCGCTGGGCTGAAAGTATAAAGGCGGCAGCGACTCAATATAATTTGGATTGGCAATTAGTTGCTGCCGTAGGTTATCAAGAGTCACAGTGGATTCCGAATGCGCAATCATTCACAGGAGTACGCGGCTTTATGATGCTGACGCCAAATACAGCACAAGAATTAGGTGTTAAAAATTTGGAAGATCCTACGCAAAGTATTTTCGGCGGCGCGAAATATTTACGCTATTTGCTCGATGTTTTACCCGAGAGCATCCAGAATGAAGATCGTTTGTATATGGCACTTGCTGCGTACAATCAGGGTATTGGCCATTTAGATGATGCGCGTGCGTTAACTCGTCGCTTAAAAGGCGATGCCAATAGCTGGGAAGATGTGAGCAAAGCATTTCCACTTTTGGCAAAACAAGAATATTACTCAAAAGCCACTTACGGTTATTCGCGCGGATGGGAACCTGTGGCCTATGTAAAAAATGTATTAAATTATCAAAAAATTCTGGCATTTAAAGAAAGTCAACAGCAATTGCGTATTGCTACCAGCACCAACGGTGACTACCTGAACTCATCGTCGGCTACAGCGCAAGAAAAAAGCGCTTTGGAAAAATTAAACCAACTTCGTTTAAGTAGCGCATCCTCACTGTCCTTCTTATAAGCCCTCCTTATAAGTCTCCACGCAAAAATGCCGCATAATCTCGCGGCATTTTTATTTTTTGGCAGCAATTTCATCCTGTTATTTGATGAAGTTATTCGCAAAACATAGTTGAAATCTCACTGGAACCGAGGTGTTATGTTTTGTAAAATCTGTGCGCCCATAAACTTATAATCACCTAGACTATAAGACGAATATAACAATTTGAGGTTTTACCATGCTCTTTAACTTCGTACATAGGCGCTACAGCAGCTTATTATTTCTCGTTTTACTTTTAACTTGCAGATCAAGCAGCGCTGACACACTTACACTCAACGATAAAGACTATTTTGAACAACAAGGTCTAAACGTTTTGGTGTTTAGTAATTGGTACGACGGACTATTCAGTGATTCCAAAACCAGTGGTGTTGAATTAATTCATCATGGCGTGCGCACCGCAACTAATGGTGACGTGCGCTTAAATGCAACGCCTGAACAGTGGGACATGATTCCACAATTTAAAGAGCGCAAAGTAAATCGCGTTGAACAATCCATTGAAGCTTTTATGCAATACCCTAATGAGAAGTTTAATTTCTCAATTAAGGTGACTAAAAACCAAAATGGTATTCGTATTGCGGTCAATTTACCCAAGCCTTTGCCAGGCTCATTAGAAGGTAAAGCAGGTTTTAATCTCGAATTCTTACCTTCTGCTTATTTTCATCAAGCCTTTATTATGGATACAACAACAGGAACATTTCCGGCTTATCCTGGCGGCGCGAAAGAAATTAACAACAGCGTTGAGCCGACCCTCCTGGCGAGCGGAAAACATTTAGTTCTTGCTCCTAACAACACCGAACGCCGCGTTAGCATCGAATCCAATTCAACAGCACTCGAACTTTACGATGGTCGCAGCAAAGCGCAAAATGGCTGGTTTGTTGTCCGCAGTAAAATTCCCGCGGGTAAAAGCGGTACAGTGATTGAATGGCAATTAAATGCTGACACTATAAAAGATTGGGTGCGCACGCCTGTCATTGGACACTCGCAAGTTGGCTATCACCCGTCACAACAAAAAGTTGCCGTTATAGAGGTGGATAAAAACGATAAAACCAATCCGCCCGCAAAATTATTTAAAATTTCTACCGATGGAACTGAAACGCTCGTCGTTGAAAAAACATTGAGCAATTGGGGAAGATATTTGCGTTATGAATATCGCCAATTTGATTTCAGCAGTGTTCAGGAAGAAGGTCTATACACAATCACCTACGGTGAACAAAAAACCGAACCTTTCCGTATTGCAAAAGATATTTATGCATCGGCCTGGCACCCAAGTCTGGATATGTATTTGCCCATTCAAATGGATCATATGACAGTTAATGAAGCTTATCGTGTATGGCACGGGGCATCGCATTTGGACGACGCATTGCAAGCACCGCTTGATCACGAACATTTCGATCTTTACAGACAAGGTCCCACTACTGACACACCTTACAAGCCCGGTGAACATATTCCCGGTTTAAATATTGGTGGCTGGTTTGATGCGGGCGATTATGATATTCGCACGCAAACGAATTACGATGTGGTCATGAATTTGGTAAACACTTGGGAACGTTTCGGCATTAAGCGCGATGTAACAACCGTTGATTATAAAAAGCGTTTTGTTGATTTGCATGTGGGTGATGGTAAACCGGATTTGCTGCAACAAATCGAACACGGGACCTTAGGACTTATTGCTCAGCATCGAGCCGTTGGCCATGCGATTCATGGAATAGTTGAAGCCCATATTGAACAGTACACACACCTTGGTGACGCGATTACCAAAACCGACAACCTAATATACGATTCCAGCAAAAAAGATGGCAAGTCAGATGGATTTAAAAGTGGCACCTTCGATGATCGCTGGGCGTTTACTAGCAAATCCACTCCTTTAAATTACGGATCTATTGCAGCTCTTGCAGCGGCGAGTCGTGCGTTGAAAGGTTACAACGACGAACTTGCTAACGAGTGTATTGCTACCGCTAAAAAAGTGTGGGACGAAGAAAATGCCAAAGCCAAACCGGATTTATTTAGTCATGGCAATACCACAGGCGGCAGACTGGAAGATGAAAAATTAAAAGCGGCTACCGAATTGTTAATTGCCACTGGTGATCAAAAATATGTCAAAGCTATTGAAAAATTACTGCCCGCAAAACCCATCGATTTCGCTATACGTCTGACGTGGTTGGTACGTGCAATTCCCTATATGCCAGAAAATTACGCTGCAAAAATTCGCAAGTTTGCTGAAACCTATCAAAAAACATTTGCTGCAAATGAATCAAAAAATCCCTACGGCGTAACCATTACCGAAGGCGGCTGGGCAGGAAATAGTTTTGTTATTCGCGGCGCAATCAACAACTATTATCTTCACAAAGCATTCCCTGATTTGGTTGGTCGCGAGTCAGTATTTAAAGGGTTGAATTATTTATACGGTACTCACCCTGCACATAATTTATCTTTTGTTTCAAACGTAGGAACCCATGCCAAAGAAGTAGCTTACGGAATGAATCGCGCAGACTTCTCATTTATTCCAGGCGGAGTTGTACCGGGTGTTTTGATATTGAAACCGGACTATCCGGAAAATCATGAGGACTGGCCGTTCTTCTGGGGAGAAAACGAATATGTGGTTGATGAGGCTGCTGTTCATATTTTCCTTGCAAACGCAGCAGCTGATTTATTGAAGGAATAAGTCAGCGGTATTTGTGTGAACGCCCTGATGCTTGCGCAAATATTTGAAAAAAATGACCGATAGTAAACTCTATCGGTCATTTTTTTTTGTAGAAACTTCCTCGTGATTTTCATTGCAATTCGCGGGGAAATTTTTTTGTTGTTTCAGTTCTTCGCGTCTGCGTCGAAAAAAATCACTGAGTTGGTGTTGGCAAGTTGCGGCTAAGACACCAGCCTGCACTGAAATACGATGATTAAAATAACTGGAATCAAGTAATTGTGCCTGGCTTTCAACGACCCCCGCCTTTGGCTCCGTTGTTCCATAGACCAAACGCGAAATTCGCGAATGAATTAAGGCGCCCACGCACATAGTGCAGGGTTCCAGAGTGACGTAGAGCGTCGAATCGATAACTCGATAATTTTGTAAACGCTTAGCCGCCATGCGCAGCGCAATTATTTCCGCATGAGCGGTTGGGTCATGGCTCGTAATTGGTTTATTAAAACCTTCACCGATAATTTCATCATCACAAACAATTACTGCACCAACGGGAACTTCACCCAATTGCTCACCCTGCTCGGCAAGTTCAATTGCACGGCGCATGTATTTTTCATCATTCGCATCTTGATCGGTTGTCATCGGTTTCTCTAACTTTATTTGTTCCACTGCGCCGCTTCTTCGGCGCTTATTTCTTTTACAAAGGCAAAACGTGGAATTGTTTCTCCAGCTAATTCTACCGTTTCAGTGAACATGGATAAGGGGCGCACCCACCACGAATAATCGCCGTAGAGGCATTGATAAACGACTAGCGCTTCGCGGGTTTCGCTGTGGTGGGCGATTTGGAAGACGTAGTAGTCGTTGCCTTTGTAGTGGTGGTATAAGCCGGGTTTTAGATTCATTTTGTTTTTTTCGATATTTTAAATAAAATTTTTTCGCCTGCTGGCGAGTCACTTTTCTTTGCTTCGCCTAAAGAAAAGTAACCAAAAGAAAGGCGACCCGTCTCGTTCCTGCTTCCTGCGCTTCTCAGAAAATTAACGTCGTTCCGGTGCGACATCCATGTCGCATCGTCACTAAAACAAACTTCCTGTTTGTTTTACGTTAATTTTCCTCCGATGCTCGGGGAACTCGCATGGGGTAGACAGAGAACAGCGAACAATTTGTCCAATCGTTTATTGAAAATAAATGCTATTAAAAATTTAACTGTTTTAGCTTAGCACCAACCGGGGCCCCTTTGAGCTACCCGAGCACTGGAGGAAAATTGCTGGCAAACGCACAGGATGTGCGTTTGAGTGACGTTACGACATGGATGTCGTATCGGAACAACGGCAATTTTCTGAAGCGCGCAGGATCAGGAGCGATTGGGGTGTCTTTTCTTTTGGTTACTTTTCGTTGGACAAGCAACGAAAAGTAACTCGCCAACAGGCGAAAAAAATAAACTAAATAACACCCTTTTCTTTCAATCTAAAAATATCATCTTGATTAAAACTTAAAACATTCTCCAAAATCTCTTGTGTATGACTCCCAACCTCCCCACCCGGCCAATCCGTTCTCCCGGGTGTTTCCGAAAGCTTAGGCAATATCGCCGGAATTTTTAACGGCTTACCATTAATCTCCACCTGCTCAAACATCCCGCGCTCATTAAAATGTGGATCGGCAAACATATCTTCCACATTATAAATCGGCCCAGCTGGCACACGCGCTTTGTCAAGCAATTCCAAAATCTCTTCGGAGTTTTTACTCAAACACCAAGTAGCCAATGCATGATCAATGTCAGCTTCATGGATAACACGTCCTGCATTATTTGCCATTCGTGGATCACTCGCCATTTCAGGATGACCAGCCACTTCCATTAAACGTTGAAAAATTGAATCGCCATTACCACCAATCACCACCTATTTTCTATTTTTGCAACGATAGGTGTTGGTGGGAACAATACCGGTGACAGTGGTACCCGATGGTTGACGAACTACACCTGCACCGGAAAATTCCGGCACCACGGCTTCCATTAAATTAAACATGGATTCGTAGAGCGCAACATCCACAACCTGGCCCACGCTTTCATCATTTCTTTCTCGTTCAAGTAATGCCAATGCAATTCCAAGTGCGGCGTGAATACCGGAAATCGTATCGCCAATACTTAAATTAGGGCGCACTGGTGCCTGATCAGCAAAACCATTCACATAACGAAATCCGCTCATACCTTCGCACACAGATGCAAAACCAGGTTTGCTTGCATAAGGCCCAGTTTGGCCGTAACCGGAAATGCGGGCATATACTAATTTAGGATTGGATTTTTTTATTTCGTCAGGGCCCAAGCCCCAGTTTTCCATAACACCAGGACGAAAATTTTCGATAACTACATCGGCGCTATCAATTAATTGTCGTGCGATTTTTTGAGCTTCTATTTTCTTTAAGTCCAGCGTGATACTTTTTTTATTACGACCGATGCTTCGCCACCAATGCGAAGTACCATTCTCCAACACACGCCAACCGCGAATCGGATCACCTTCCGGCGGTTCGATTTTAATAACTTCTGCTCCAAAATACGCGAGCATGCATCCCGCAAAAGGGCCTGCCAGTAACTGGCCGATTTCGATAACGCGAATACCGTCTAAAGGACGACGAGAGTTTTTCATAAGAATTTCGCTTGAACTTTTATTTAATAACTAATTATGTAGAGAATCCCCGCAGCGATCCAGACTTTGCTTTCAATTTTAAGACCGCTGGATCCCCTGCGGGGATGACGAAGCTCCTAAAGATAATACAATCTTCCCAATATGCAGACTCGATTCCATGCGCTCATGTGCTTTTACAACTTCACTAAATGGAAAAACTGAATCAATAACAGGTTTAATTTTTTGTTGATTTAACAACGGCCAAACGTGCTGCTGTAGCTCTTGTGCAATATCAGCTTTTACTTGCGGCGATTGCGCCCGTAGTGTTGAACCCGTAAATGTTAAACGTTTTAGCATTAATGGCATTAAATCCAATTCAGTTTTACTACCGTTTAAAAAAGCGATATTCACAATTCTCCCATCTTTTGCTGCAGCGGAAAAATTCCGTTGGATATAATCTCCACCGACCATATCCAAAATAACATTCGCCCCCTGTCCGTAGGTTTGCGCTTTTATTTCCGTTACAAAATCTTGCTCGCGATAGTTAATCGCCACCGCACCGAATGATTCTATCGCTTTGCATTTTTCCGCTGAACCGGCAGTCGCAAAAACTTTTACGCCGAACGCAATCGCTAATTGAATTGCGGTTGTGCCTATTCCACTTGTGCCGCCGTGAACTAACAAGATCTCGTCAGATGCTAACCGCGCGCGTTGAAACAGGTTATGCCACACAGTAAAAAAAGTTTCAGGTAAAGCAGCGGCTTCCAAAAATGAAAAATTATCAGGGATTGGTAAACACTGTGCTGCAGGAGCAATCGCATGTTCGGCGTAACCGCCACCGTTTACTAAGGCGCATACTTTATCGCCGTTTTTCCAACCAGAAACATTTTCACCAACTGCGACAATTTCACCAGCCACTTCCAGCCCTAAAATTGACGATGCATCAACGGGTGGAGGATACAAACCCTTGCGTTGAAAAATATCGGGGCGGTTTATTCCAGCAGCAAATACTTTGATTAATACCTGCTGCTCCGCTGGCTGCGGAATTATTCCTTCACATACATGAAGAATATCTGCATCGCCAGAACCATTTGTGTCGATATAACGCATCCGCACCTCGATGATTAAAGTTTATTCCAACCGCTATCCATATCGTTAAAGACAAATAAAGCAAACATGCAAATGGCCGCTTTCTCGCGCTCCTGCCCACGCGCTTGTTTAGACAACCACAACTGAGGCTTTCCAGCGATTGAAACGGCTGCCAGTTGTTCATTGTTGTGAAATAAAGTTAGCCCCGCTATGCGGTTTTTTAACCAAGGCGCCATTTCTGCGCTGTCTATTTTTGAACCATCGTTCAATACCTGATAAGACTCATTGGTTGTTCCCAAGGACCAGGTAGTGTCGATTGAAGTCGACAGATCAGCGTTAGGGAAATAGGCTTTTATTGGCTTACCTGTTGGCGCCTCCAATGCAAAGCGCCACTCGCCGTTATTATTTTTAGCACGGCACGATAAAAAAGTATTTTCCCGTTGGCCGTCAGATCTTTTATTCAAGCCTTGATGTTCACGCAAAGCCTCACGTTCACTCAAATCTGTACGGGCTTCAGTACTAGTTTGAAGATATGAAATACGGCACTGGACAGCCGTCGATAGCTGGTTGCTTTGGAAGTTAAAAGAAAAGTTTCCGTCGAATTGGGCTTCGTACACAAGACTATCTACCGAATACTTGTAGGGAAACGGTGATGGGCTATCAAACAAGAGCCAATCCAAAAAGTTTCTTTCTACCCTGACGGTTGAATGTTGTACATCAACCAGTCGTTCATTCATAAAAGAAGAAAAACTCGATGTTTGTGCATCGTTAACCTTGAATTGCAAAAAAGACTGATTGAAACGACTGCTCAGCAATTTGACAGTGGAGGTTTTTAATTCAGCACTTTCAGCAGCGTTTGTAAAATGCGGATCTAACTGCGCCTGAGTATCTTTGACCGAAACACAACCGCATAGACTAAACATTAACGTCATCACGCATAACAATTTTATTTTCATCACATTTCCTCGTGGTTTATGCGCTCTCTTGATGCGCCCGCCTTGAGACTAATGAGACTGTGCTTAATATAAAATGAATACATAAATTAAGGTTCCAACCGAGAAATCGTCCAGGAGTTGCCTGTCTGCAAATTATATTCAAAGCGATCATGCAACCTGGCTTCACCGCCCTGCCAAAATTCAATTTGATGTGGCTTCACGCGAAAACCACCCCAAAAATCGGGAACCGGAATTTCACCTTTAGCGAATTTATTTTTCATGGCTTCGAATTGTTGCAGCAATAATGCGCGCGATGATATGGGTCGGCTTTGCTGTGATGCCCAGGCACCGAGTTGGCTATCGCGCGGGCGGGTCACAAAATATTTCAGCACTTCGGCATGAGTTAGTTGCTCCACCACACCGCAAACTTTTACCTGACGCTCCAAAAAATACCAGGGAAAATGCAAACTGATTTTTGGATTTTGTTTTAAATCTTGCGCTTTGCGGCTGCGCAAATTGGTGTAAAACACAAATCCTTTCTCATCGAGATGTTTTAACAGCACAATACGTTGCGATGGCTGGCCGCTGGCATCTACAGTCGCGATTGTCATAGCATTGGGGTCAGGCAATTTTGCGTCTATGGTTTGCTGCATCCAACGCTTGAATTGTTCAAACGGATTTTCGTGTAAATTCTCGCGCTCTAATCCACCTTTGGTGTATTCGGTGCGAAAGTTTTCCAAATCTAAAGTCATAGCTGTTCCTCAGTCATTCAATTTGCATACTAATGCCCACGAACAAAAAAGGCACTGCTTTCACAGTGCCTTTTATTACTATTAAAAAGATAGACATTTTTACGTGGGCAGGATACGTCTGATATTCATGATCTATCTTAAGATAGTGGTGAACTACTGCTTGAACTCATTACCATAACCACAAGCAAAACCCACGTAATTACATAGATTTACAGGTCACGGAAGCGCGTTTGCCATCAATAAATTATGCTAACCCTAAATGAGAGCCGAAAAAGGCGCCTAAAACGTCCATTTATATGGTAAAAGCTCGCTTATAGGTACTCAATCTTCACCTACGATTGTGTTACAAACTCCGTCTTATATAAGACAAATAAATTACAAAAATCAATTGCTGGTTTTTTACTAATAGCTTTCTCATTAAAGAAGCTATTTAAATTAAATATGTAACAGAAATTCTTTCTACAGTGAGACAGCGAACAGCTAAACTTAATTAAGAAAATATAAACTTATACGCCAGCTCAATCCATAAAGGATGATAGCCGTATATAGTTAAAGGGCATCGGCCCTTAAAGTGAAATTAAGGTACTTATGAAAGCTTCCGAATCTGTTGTTGGTGTCATTCTCGCAGGAGGCCTTGCAAGACGTATGGGCGGCGGCGACAAATGCCTGCTGCCACTAGCAGGCAAGTCACTCCTACAACGCACCATTGAACGCGCCCAACCGCAAGTCTCCCAATTACTTCTAAACGCCAATGGCAATAGCCTGCGCTTTGCACGCAGTCGATTACCCGTGGTTGCCGACGCCAACCCTAACAATCTTGGCCCTTTGGCAGGCGTTCACGCAGGTTTTGTGTGGATGCAGGTCAACACGCCTAAACTTGAATGGCTAATGAGTTTTGCGTCAGATACACCTTTTTTCCCTGTTGATATCACCGATAGGATGTTGGCCGCAGCTCACAATTGGAACAAAAAGCTGGTAGTAGCAACATCTAATTCACGTGTGCATCCCGTGTTTTCGCTGTGGCATGTATCGCTCGCTTCACGAATTGCGGCACAACTTGTAACCGGTGAAGCACCGCGCTTGCAAGAATGGATTAATGCGGTGGAACCGCTTGAGATTAATTTTACTGCAGAAGGTTATGATCCTTTCTTTAATATCAATACTCCGCAAGATCTCTATGCCGCAGAACCTTTAGCCGCGCTGGTAAAATAAATTTAACGGCGCCCTGCTTTATCGCTCCTCTTCGAATCTAATGGTATTCTGCGCACTGCAGAATCCAGGAGCTTTTTATGTTGTGGCGCACACTTTGTTTAACGCAATTTGTAATTCTCATCGGAATTTTTACGTTTTTGGGTTTGACTCCCGATCCTGAAAACTCTGTGCCTATGTTCAATGACAAACTTATGCACGCCAGTGGATATTTTATAGCGGGCATATCAATCAGTTTTGCATTTCCCCGCTGGAGCTTTTTACAACGCGCTGCTTTTTTAATTATTTATTCAATCGGTATAGAAATTGGTCAGCATTTCATGCCGCCACGCACTTTTGACGTTTTTGATATTTGTGCAAACTCCACCGGTGTTTTTCTTGGCCTTTTATTTATTTTGGCTTTAACTAAAAATATTGGTTGGTTTAACAAACTTATTGGTACCTACCCAAATAATTAAAAATGATTAATTTTCTGAACAGATAGTTAGTTTAGTCAACTCATAAAGATTCAATATTTTTTCCAAAAAAAAAGAGACCAGCTGTGCTGGCCTCTTTTTTATTTTGAACATTACTACAAGAATTACAATAACAAACGACGCAAGTCACCGATAACTGACACAAGGTAAGTCATAAAACGACCAGCATCTGCACCATTAACAGCACGGTGATCGTAGGATAGTGACAGAGGCAACATGTTGCGTGGAATAAACTCTTTGCCATTCCATACCGGCTTCATTTGCGCACGTGATACACCCAAAATACCCACTTCAGTTGGAGCAGAAACCATTGGTGTAAAACCGTTACCACCCATAGCACCCAGACTGGAAATGGTGAAACAACCACCTTGCATTTCTGCCGGGGTCAACTTGCCATCGCGTGCTTTTTTGGCGAGAACGTTAATTTCATCAGCTAATTCAAACAAACCTTTTTTATCCGCGTTGCGGACAACAGGCACCAACAAACCGTTTGGTGTATCCACCGCAATACCAATGTGAACAAACTTTTTGTGCACAATGCTTTCATTGTCCTGGTGAACAGAAACGTTGAAAGAAGGTTCAGCAACCAGAGCTGCCGCAACGGCTTTCACGATAAATGGCAATGGGGTCAATTTACTGCCGCGCTTTTCAGCTTCAGCTTTCATGCTGTTGCGGAAAGTTTCCAAATCAGTGATGTCTGCATCATCAAATTGAGTAATGCGTGGAACATTCAACCAGCTGCGAGTCATGGCATCCGCAGTCAGTTTTTTAATCTTACTCATTTTGACGATTTCGATTTCGCCAAACTTGGAGTAATCAATCACTGGCAATGCTGGAATACCTGAGCCATCGAAAGATGCGCCTGATTGCGCAGCTTGAACAATCGGCTTAACGTAACTGCGCACGTCATCTTTCAATAGACGGCTGCGTGGGCCAGTACCGCTTACTTTGCCAAGGTCTACACCCAATTGTCGAGCAAGCTTGCGTACAGCGGGTCCAGCGTATACATCGCCAGTTTGTACGACTTCTTCTACCGCGGCTGCTTTTGGAGCAGGGGCCGTTGCGGCAGCTGGCGCTGGCGCAGATGCTTTGACTGGAGCAGTGGCAGCGGCTGGTGCAGCAGCGGGAGCGCCACCAGCACTTGCAACAACAGCAATAGCAGCGCCTTGGGAAACCTTGTCACCTACTTTTACAGCGATACTCAGAATTTTACCGGCAGCTTCCGCAGGGATTTCCATAGAGGCTTTGTCAGTTTCCAATACGATCAAAGAATCGCCTTGTGCAACCTCATCACCTACTTTTACTGAAATTTCGATAACTTCTACACCTTCTGCACCACCGATATCTGGCACGGACAGGGTTACTTCAGCTGCAGTAGCCGATGAAGTTACTGGAGCTGGAGCCGGAGCTGGCGTGGGCGCAGGGGTTGGAGCGGCAGCTGGTGCTGGTGCAATGGCACCCGACGCAACGGCGCCCGAACCTTCCGCTTCAACTTCAATCAGAGCAGCGCCTTCAGACACTTTATCGCCCAGGTTCACTTTAATCGCGACAACTTTACCACCCACACTGGCAGGAATTTCCATTGAGGCTTTATCGGTTTCAAGCACAACGATTGAGTCGTTTTCGGCGATCACATCGCCGACCTTTACCGAAATCTCAATAACTTCAACGCCTTCAGCGCCACCAATATCGGGGACTTTAATTGTTTGAATTGCCACTGGTTATCCTCACTTAAATGCGCTCTTTATATAGAGCCTTCAATCGATCAAATTTGTATTCAATACAAAAAGTAAACCGCCCTCCTTTTGGGAGGGCGGCTCAGTTTTAAACGCTCATTGGGTCCGCTTTATTTGGATCAATGCCAAACTTTTTAATCGCTTTAGCGACTACATCGGGCTTAATCTTGCCTTGATCCGCTAAAGATTTGAGTGCAGCAACAACCACAAAGTAACGGTTAACTTCGAAGAAGTGACGCAATTGAGTACGAGTATCACTGCGACCAAAACCTTCAGTACCCAACACTGTATAGTGGCCAGGAACGTAAGCACGCAGTTGCTCGGAGTAGGTTTTCAGGTTGTCGGTAGAGATGATAAATGGACCATCGCGACCTTCCAACTGCCGGGTAATGTAAGGCTTACGTGCAGCAGAGGTTGGGTTCAGCATATTCCAACGGGTAGCGCGCTGACCATCACGGGTCAATTCGTTCACACTGGTTACACTCCACACATCCGCTTCAACATCAAAGTCTTTACGCAGGATTTCAGCAGCAAAACGCACTTCGCGTAGAATAGTGCCAGCACCCAATAGTTGAACGCGGTTCTTGGCTTTACCAGTACCTTGCTCCAACAAATACAAACCTTTAACTATCCCCTCTTCAGCACCGGCAGGCATGTCAGGATGCTGATAGTTTTCGTTCATCAAAGAGATGTAATAGAACACATTCTCTTTGTCTTGATACATGCGCTTGATACCATCCTGAATAACTACGGCCAGTTCGTAGGCATAAGTTGGATCATAGGTGCGACAGTTAGGGATAGTGTTCGCCATTACGTGACTGTGGCCATCCTGATGCTGCAAACCTTCACCGTTCAGGGTAGTACGACCAGCAGTAGCTCCCAGGAGGAAGCCACGGGCTTGCGAATCACCTGCAGCCCACGCCAAGTCACCAATACGTTGGAAACCGAACATGGAATAGTAGATGTAGAACGGAATCATGGGTACGCGGTAATTGCTATAGGCAGTCGCCGCAGCAATCCATGACGCCATGGAACCCGCTTCGTTAATACCTTCTTCCAGAATCTGGCCAGTGGCGGATTCGTGGTAGGACATCATTTGGCCAGCATCATGCGGAGTATATTTTTGGCCTTCAGACGAGTAAATCCCGATAGTTTTGAACATACCTTCCATACCAAAGGTACGGGCTTCATCAGGTACAATCGGAACGATTTGCTTGCCAATTTGCTTGTCTTTCACCAGTGAAGACAGAATGCGTACGAAGCTCATGGTGGTAGAAATTTCGCGGTCGCCGGTGCTTTTCAGCTGAGCAGCAAAAGCTTCAAGAGCTGGAGCTATAACTGGATCAAAATCTGCTTTACGCGATGGCAGATAACCTTTCAGCGTATTGCGACGAGAACGCATATATTGCATTTCCGGACTATCTTCTGCTGGACGATAGTAAGGAAGCGCTGCCAAATCCTCATCTTTGATTGGCAATTCAAAACGATCACGGAATTTTTTCAGATCCTCTACTGCCAATGACTTGGCAGAGTGAGTTTTGTTGATGGCCTCACCTGATGAACCCATGCCGTAACCTTTAACGGTTTGCGCGAGAATTACGGTTGGCTGACCCTTGGTGTTTACTGCATTGTTGTACGCGTTATACACCTTCTTAACATCGTGACCACCACGAGCGAGATACAAAATATCTTGATCGCTCATATCGCTGACAAGCTCTAGCAGCTCTGGATATTTGCCGAAGAAATGTTCACGAGTGTAAGCGCCACCGTTGGCTTTGTAGTTCTGCATTTCGCCATCGACCACTTCGTCCATGCGCTTTTGCAACAGGCCAGTTTTGTCTTTTTCCAACAAGCGATCCCAACCAGCGCCCCAGAGAACTTTAACTACATTCCAACCAGCGCCACGGAATACACCTTCGAGTTCTTGCACGATTTTACCGTTGCCACGTACCGGGCCGTCCAAACGTTGCAAGTTACAGTTGATCACGAAAATCAGGTTATCCAGTTTTTCACGTGCAGCCAGAGAAATTGCGCCCAGACTTTCCGGCTCGTCACACTCTCCATCCCCCAGGAATGCCCATACTTTACGATCGCTGGCAGGAGTGAGGCCGCGTGCTTCCAAATAGCGATTAAAACGCGCTTGATAAATAGCTTTGATAGGGCCTAGACCCATGGATACTGTAGGGAATTGCCAGTAGTCAGGCATCAACCAGGGGTGTGGGTAGGACGACAAGCCACCACCATTAACTTCGCGACGGAAATTGTCCAGGTGTGTTTCGTTCAAACGCCCTTCTACATAAGAGCGGGCATACATGCCTGGCGATACGTGGCCCTGAAAGTACACAAGGTCACCAGGAACATCGCCATCGTTACCACGGAAAAAATTATTGAAAGCAACATCATATAAAGTGGCGGATGACGCAAATGAAGCAATATGACCGCCAAGACCATCATCATTATCATTGGCCTTCATAACCATGGCCATAGCATTCCAGCGAACGATTGAGCGAATTTTGCGCTCCATTTTCAAATCGCCTGGATAAGCCACTTCTTTGTCTACAGGGATGGTATTGCGATAAGGAGTACGAATAGATGAAGGCTGCTCAATGCCTTGGTTAACCGCAGATTCTGATAGAGTCTTTAATAGTTCTGCAGCGCGTTCTTTACCGGCGTGCTTCACTACTGACTTTAAGGCATCCAGCCACTCTTTGGTTTCAATAGCATCGATATCTTGTAGCATTCAAATCTCCTCAGCTATGCGCTTGTGGCGCATATTTACTTAGCGATAGTGTCTATAGAGAGTATCTATATATTAGGAATTTGGAACTTGGGGTATCTGTGCCGGGGTTCCCGTAAATCGTTGATTTAGCTGGGCTAGCGACAGAGGATTCCTGGTGCTTGTAGCAAAAAAACAGCGAATTTTTACATAAGCGCCGTTTATTTACCAGCCCTCCGCATTTCGGTTGGCGCAACATCAGGCACAATAAAGGTGCAAAAAAGAGAACGATAAATGCAAAACTGCAAAATAAACTCCAATTTTTGACACTTAAATTAGGGCTCGCATTATTACCTAATTTTTTTGGATTCTCCAAGCAATAAAAATAAAAAAAAGGGCTTGAAATGCACCACTATCTAGCACTAAGGCTGCAAATATCCTGACTGCTTTTGCTGATACTCAGCAACATTTTGAATAGTTTCAAAGTCCTTTAGATTGTCGAACTTTTCAGTACTCAACCACAAGCGGCGATTTTTTTGCAAAAATGCCGTTTCATAATATTTGCGCAGAGTTTCCGGAGTGATTTTGGTAAGCGCAGCAATTAATTCCTGGCGACGAGCAAATTCATAATCATTTAATACAATGCTTTCCCAATAGATTTCCGACTGCTCCGCCAAAGAGAGCGGCGATTCCTGCAACTCCGCAAGGAGAGCCGCTTTATTTGCTGCAAAATTTTCTACAAGTTTAGCGGCAACATTATTTAGGAAACTATTAATTTCGTCCGCAATGACATTTGCGGTGGCGTTAGGAGATTGGACCACAAAAAAGCAGCCTTCAACATTTCTGATAGGCAGTGAAGATGCCGCAACAACATAACCTAATTGTTTCTCAGTGCGTAGTTGATTGAAAAATTCCGGCTCTAATATCTGGGTCAATAATCGCATGTGCGCCATATCATCTATATTGGGTGACAGTGCCTGGATATACAATTCGACAGCGCGATCATTGTGGTCAAGCTGATATACATACAGCCAGGATTTATTATCTTTGTTATCAGCCCGTAAAACTTTGGCCATTTGCGGCAACCGATTCGAATGCTTTTTTAATAACTGATGTTCAATAATGGCTGAGAGTTTGATTGCATCTTGTGGATACAAATTCCCATAAAATAAAGCTTCAAGTTTTGCTCCCCGCAAAATATCGAGCGAAAACTGTTTGAATTGTTCAAAAGATGTTTTTTGTAAGGGGTCAATAAATTCCCGAACGCCCCAATAAGGCATGTACTGCAATCGTGCTACTTTTTTTGCCAAGACACTATAGGGTAAATTTTTATCTTCATTGCGCCACTCGAGAATCAAATCATCCTTTAGCTTGTCAAATCTAGCTTGTGAAAAATCTGCTTGCACTATGGCGTTAAGAATTTTATTTATAAACAAACTTTGTTTATCGGTATACCCCGCTACATTTACATCAAATCCACGTGCATTTGCCGAAACACTGAATGTTAAACCCGCGATACTCGCCGGATAAGCATATTCATTTAACTGATCCGTAATCATAGCCGCAAAAAGTTGCGCCCTGGCCGTGTTGTCGAGAGAGTTATTGAGCACGGGCAATTTAAAACGGAAATTTAATTCAGCTTTCGGTGAGCGGAATTTTTTATCTTGCAAGAACCAAAGCCTAAATTGATCATTATTAGTTAATAGGATTGGAATGTTTTTAGCGGAAAACATTTCCTGGACCGGTAGCATGGAGGATGTTTTCACCACGAGATTTTTTGGAATAAAAATATTGCGGTCAGGCAACCATAGACGTTGATGGTAGATAGGTTTTAAATCCAGAATATCTGGAATACCAGGCTTAACACCATATTCTGTTTTATAAAAAGTAGACAAGCGCGTCGTAATTACATCTGGCTCAACAGTAGATATAAAAACATTATCAGGGCGCAAATAGGACAGAGCTTGTTTGATCAACCCATCGTCATATTGCGTGTAGGCATATTTGCCCCACAAAACATCGACCGCAGAATAATCCTGCATGGCTTGTGATAATTCTGATACTGAATCTATGGCAGCTAGTTTGTCGTGAAAGCGATAATTAAGATCTGCAATTTGTTGCATTTCTATAAATCGCCATTCAGCAATGCCACGCAAAGAGGTAATTTTAATATAATCAAAAACCGCCGATACAATTTGATCTTTTGCTTTTACACCTTCTTTGGTAAGTTTTATTGAGATTCCAAATAAACTGTCATGACGGCTTGCATATATTTCTCCGGCACTTAGCGATTCAGCCCATCCGAGATTTTTCAGCATGGCGAGCAGACTACCCGCCCCCTCATTGCCTATGAGGTGACCTAGATAATCCAGAGGTTTAGTTTTATATCTGTCAGCATACCGGGGAACAGGAAATATCAGGCTAATTTGACGTAATTCTTTCAGCGGCTTAACACTCAGGCTTGCTGGTAAAATATTAGGCAAAAATAGACTGGGGTAATCGCGTGCGATAACTTTATTTTTATTGGGAATTGCAGCAAAGCGGGTTTCAACTATTTTTTGCAGGTCATCCAATTTGCGGTTACTAAGAACCGCAAGCGTCATTAAATTAGCGGAATAATTATTCTGATAGAACGCCATCAAATCATCGCGAATGCTGTGCTCCTCTCGATCTGCTAAGGATTCTAAGCTACCCACCGTAAAATTTGCTGCAGGGTGATCAGGATTAAACAAATTGCGATAAGCATCCCACTCACGTCTGTCATCGTCATTTATTTTAGCGAGATATTCGGCGTTGACTGCATTTTTTTCGTGATCAATATAATTTGTGTCAAAGAGCGGTGTAATAAAAAACTGTGCAAATCTATCCAGTGCAGGCTCTAAAGAGGAATGCTCAATATCAAAAAAATAACTGGTATTTTCGTCGGCTGTATAAGCATTATTGGTTCCACCGTGCTGACTGATAAAATCCTGGTACTCTCCTGGCTTGGGGTATTTCTCAGTTCCCAGGAACAACATATGCTCCAGAAAATGCGCAAGCCCAGGTCGATCTTTCGGATTTTGATGGCTACCGATATGAATATTTAACGCAGCTGCGGATTTTTCAGCGCTACTGTCAGAAATGAGTAGGACGCGCAAATTATTGGTAAGCGTAAGATAACGATAATCGCGATTATCATTATCACTTTTACTAACAGCGGATATTCTGGTGCCTGTTACCTGTTGCGCCTGAACAAAAGCAGCCAATAGAAATGCAAGCAAGCTTAAAGCGTGCTGGTAATAACGAAGATTGAAAAGTGCCATTAGAATTTAATTATCCACATACAATCAGGGTTCGACATAAACGTACTTAACTCAATCTTCGATCACGCACAAACGACACGTCCCTTTCCGATAGCAATAACATCACTGTTTACGAATGACAAAGCAATAATAATTGCCATGTGTACAAAAGCTTTCTAATAAATTCCCGGTTAGCTGAGCAAAAGACACAAAATCTTTTAGAGAACCCGAGTCTGTAGCCAAAACTCGCACTAGCTCGCCTGTTTCCACATTTCGCAATGCCTGCCTCGCTTTGAGCAAGGGTAAAGGACACGCAAATTCGCGGGCATCAACCTCCAAACGTACAACTAAACTCAAGGCGCTTTGTGACTCAACATTACGCAACATGACAGGAAGACTGAGGTCTTGAATCCGGTTTTCCAAAAAATAACCCTCAAGCGCCATCACAGACCGCTAAATTAACGCAGAACGCCCATTATTCACAAATTTATCAAAGAACTAATGTGAATTTATACGCTCAAACATGTCGCACCTACATAGCCATTAACTGGTAAAAAGGCTAGAGTGCGCCGCCATAACCTTGGATGTAATTGCTTTACGAAGCTCACACATCCTTCAAACTGCTTCAGTATCAGGAGTTTTGATGATTCGTCTCATTCGACAGCTTGGTTTAGCCCTAAGCCTTCTGGCCTATGCAGCTGCCGCCTTAGCCGAAGTGGAGCTCCCAGTGTTAGGTGACACCAGCTCCGCCATGATTTCTCCCGTACAAGAGAAAGCTTTGGGACAACGCGCCCTTAAATACTACCGCAGCCAGGTACCAACCTCTTCCGATCCCCTGGTGATTGATTACCTGGAGGACCTTATCAATCGCCTCCTGCCTTACAGTCAGTTGGAAGAAAAACACATTGATCTGGTTGTTGTAAAAAACGATACCTTAAACGCCTTCGCCATTCCGGGTGGAATAATAGGTATGCACACTGGCGTATTCAACTACGCAAAAACTGAAAATCAACTGGCGGCCATTATAAGCCATGAAATGGGGCATATAAGCCAGCGCCATTACGCACGCCACCTTGAACAACAAAAAAATTCAATGATGCCCATGATCGCGGGCATGCTTGCGGGCTTGGTATTAGCGGCGAATAGCAGTGATGGTGGCATGGCCGCGATTATGGCAACCCAGGCGGCGACTGAAGCGGCAGCTCTACGTTTTAGCCGGGAGAATGAGCAGGAAGCTGACCGGATTGGTATGCAAACGATGCTGGACGCAAAGCTGGACCCCTATGCAGCATCTGATATGTTCGAAGAAATGTTGCACGCAACTCGTTCCAGCCGCCGTCCGCCCGAATATCTACTCACCCACCCGGTCACTGAGCGACGCGTTGCGGATGCGCGCAATCGTGCAATGTCCTACCCGCGGGTGGCTATGTCCGACAATATCGAATTCCAGCTGATGCGGTCTCGTATTCGATTCGAGTTGGAAGACTCACCGCAAACAGCTATCAAACGCTTCAAAAGCGAACTTGACGGCGACAATTTGTCGCCCGACGCAAGCCGCTATGGTTTGGCCATGGCCTACTCGGCAGCAGGACAATTTGATGCGGCTCGTACTACTCTCAAGCCACTTTTAGAAAAGGACCCGACTCGTATCACCTACATCATCATGAGTGCGGATATAGATGTGGCATCGGAACGCTACAAGCCAGCCTTGGCATTGCTGAGCGAACAACTTGCCAAGAACCCCACCAACTATCCTCTCAACATCCGTTATGCTGAAGCCAGCATGAAAGCCGGGCTTTACAAGCAGAGTGCGGAATTATTGGAACGTTACTCCCGCAAGCGCAAGAATGATGATTACCTCTGGTACTTGCTAGCTGAGGTCAATGGTTTGAATGGCGATATTCTTGGTGTACATGAAGCCCGCGCTGAATATTTTATCGCCAACGGAATTTACGATAAGGCGCAACTCCACTTACGTAACGCCATCAAGCTGGCCAAAGGTAATTTTCAGCGCACCTCCATATTGGAAGAGCGTTTGAAATACGTTGAGCGCGAAATGCTTGAGATGCGCCAATAACCTTCGAAGAGGTCCTCATTTGAAGCAATCCCTCCTCTACCTCTGTTTAGACCCATTCCCTGCAAACTAATTTTTCAACCGACCACTAAATATGGTAAGTTGAGCGCCCATTTTTCCGGCTGGCGCTCAACTTACCATGAGCTTGATGCCCCTTCTTATTTAATCGTTCACGGGAGTCAAACGATGGCTGTAGATCGTTCCGATATCGCAAAACTCGCCAATCTTGCGCGCATCGCTATTTCTGATGACGCCGCCGATGAAGTGGCCAGCCGTATCTCTACGGTACTGGCGTTGGTTGACCAACTGCAAGCAGTAAATACCGATGGAGTACTGCCGATGGCGCATCCTTTAGATGCTGTCCAACGCTTGCGTGCCGACATAGTCACTGAACCAAACCAGCGTGAACTCTTTCAATCAATTGCACCTGCGGTGCAAGATGGTTTGTATTTGGTGCCCCAAGTCATTGAGTAAGGTTATTGAATAATTATTTTGTATTAGCTGCTTATTGAATTTATATGGGAATCGTCATCCTTTCTACCTGAGTATACGACCCTTCTTCAGGAATTTTTAAATGCATCAGTTAACCATTGCCGAGCTAGTAAAAGGTCTACGCAATAAAGATTTTTCCAGCGTCGAAGTCACCCAGCATTATCTCGACCGTATTAATCGCCTCGACAAAGTTTATAACTCCTACATTACCGCAACGCCAACACTTGCACTGCAACAAGCTGTTGCTGCCGACAAACGTTTAGCGGCAGGAAATGCTCCAGCACTTTGTGGCGTTCCCATTGCTCACAAAGATATCTTCTGCACCATCGGAGTTCGCACGTCGTGCGGGTCCAAAATGCTCGACAATTTTATCGCACCTTACAACGCGACCATTGTGGATAATTATCTGGACTCTGGCGTAGTCATGTTGGGTAAAACCAATATGGACGAATTTGCAATGGGTTCATCCAATGAAACCAGCTATTACGGTCCAGTAAAAAATCCCTGGGCGATTGATTGTGTTCCTGGAGGATCCTCCGGCGGTTCTGCAGCAGCAGTTGCTGCACATTTAGCACCTGCGGCGACCGCATCAGATACTGGTGGCTCTATTCGCCAACCAGCTGCGCATTGCGGTTTAACCGGAATCAAACCGACTTATGGTCGCGTGTCGCGCTGGGGCATGATTGCGTTTGCGTCAAGCCTGGATCAAGCCGGTATTCTCGCGCGTACCGCTGAAGATGCCGCAATTTTATTAAATGATATGGCGAGCTACGACACAAAAGATTCAACGAGTGTTGAGCGCGATGTACCTGATTACACAGCAACCTTAAATAATTCGCTAAAAGGTTTGCGTATCGGTGTTCCGAAAGAATATTTTGGTGAGGGATTAAATCCACAAACTGCTGCTTACGTTGAAGCTGCAATTAAAGTTTACGAAAATTTAGGCGCAACTATTCACAGCATAAGCTTACCCCACACAGGTTTGTCGGTGCCTGCTTATTATGTAATCGCTCCCGCTGAATGCTCTGCAAACCTTTCACGCTTGGATGGCGTTCGTTATGGCCATCGTTGCGAAAACCCAAAAGATTTAAACGATCTTTATATGCGTTCACGCAGTGAAGGTTTTGGCGATGAAGTTAAGCGTCGCATTTTGGTGGGCGCTTATGCATTGTCTGCGGGTTATTACGATGCCTATTACAGTAAGGCGCAAAAAGTTCGCCGCTTGATTAAACAGGATTTCGTCGACGCATTTAAAAATGTTGATGTCATTATTGGCCCTACATCACCGTCACCCGCATTTAAATTCGGCGCAAAATCAAAAGATCCTGTCTCCATGTATTTGGAAGATATTTATACCATTGCCACTAACTTGGCTGGTCTACCAGGCTTATCAATTCCTTGCGGCTTAGTGGATAATAAACCTGTAGGTCTGCAATTAATTGGAAACTTTTTTGCTGAAGCCCAATTATTAAATATTGCGCACCAATTCCAGCAAGCAACAGATCACCACCAAAAAATTGCACCTAATATTGAATAGAAAATTTTGTAGGGCGGGTCGCGACCCGCGTAATGCAACATAGATAATTAACACGGCGGGTCCAGACCCGCCCTACAGATAGAGAATATTTGTTATGCAATGGGAAACTGTAATCGGGTTGGAGGTTCACGTACAACTCGCCACCAAAACAAAAATCTTCTCCGGCGCCAGCACGGCATTTGGTGCTGAGCCCAACACACAAGCCTGCGCAATTGATTTAGCCTTACCTGGAACTTTGCCTGTCGCTAACGAACAAGCATTTCGTTACGCCACCATGTTTGGTTTGGCAGTCAACGCAGAAATCGGTAAGCGCTCTGTATTTGAACGTAAAAATTATTTTTATCCCGATCTTCCAAAAGGTTATCAAACTACCCAATTAGCCGAGCCAATTGTTGGCCCGGGTTTTGTGGATTTGGAACTGGAAGGTGGGCGCACAAAACGTGTTCGCATTCATCATGCACACCTTGAAGAAGATGCCGGAAAATCTCTCCACGAAGATTTTGCAGGCATGAGTGGAATTGATTTGAACCGTGCAGGTACGCCGTTGATTGAAGTTGTTACTGAACCCGATATGCGCAGCGCAGAAGAAGCTGTTGCCTTCGCTAAAAAATTGCACTCAATAGTTACATCCTTGGAAATCTGCGATGGCGAGATGTCGCAAGGCTCCATGCGTTTTGACGTAAATATTTCTGTTCGCCCGAAAGGCCAGGAAAAACTCGGAACGCGTACAGAAACCAAAAACCTAAACTCGTTCAAATTTATGATTGAAGCTATTGAGCAAGAAGTTGAGCGTCAAATAGATGAGCTTGAAAGCGGAAGAAAAATTGATCAAGAAACTCGCCTCTACAACGGCGACACAAAACAAGCAAAATCAATGCGCAGCAAAGAAGACAGTAACGATTATCGCTACTTCCCCTGCCCTGATTTGCTGCCTGTGATCATCGATGACGAATACATCGAATCAGTTCGTAAACAAATGCCCGAATTACCCGAAGCAAAACGCGCGCGATTTGCAGAGCAATATGGTTTAAGCAGCTACGACGCAGGCCAAATCACCATGGATAAATTTACTGCTGCTTATTTTGAAGCCGCGGCAAAAATTTCTAATGAGCCAAAACTTACTGCCAACTGGATCATGGCCGACTTGGGTGCTTATTTAAATCGCACCGAACAACGTATCGATCAATCATCTGTAACACCTGAATTACTTTCAGGCTTGGTTGTACGTATTAAAGATGGAACCTTGTCGAGCAAGATTGCCAAACAAGTTTTTGAAGCGATTACTAATGGTGAAGGTGATGCCGATACTATTATCGAAACCAAAGGTTTAAAACAAGTCTCCGACACAGGTGCTCTGGAAAAAATTATTGACGATATTCTTTCAGCTAATACAGCGCAAGTGGAAGGTTATCGTGCTGCAGCAGAAGACAAACGCGCAAAAATGCTCGGCTTCTTTGTAGGCCAAGCAATGAAAGCATCGAAAGGCCAAGCGAATCCGCAAGCATTGAATGAATTGTTATTGAAAAAGTTAAATGGATAATTGGATTTAAATTTGTAGTACATACAGCCCCTCCCCTCTTGCGGAAAACGGGCAAAAAGCAAAACCAAAGAATTGAGATCAAAAATGAGTTTACGTAAAGACAAAGAAAAAGTACTGGGCGAAATCTTTGATGAAGCGCGCATCGCAACCTTTTTGGAGTATCCCGCACCAGTCGGTGTAAATGCTGATTTTCATTTATTGGAAAAAGCCTACCGCGGTATGCGAGGTGAAAACTTCAGTACCTTCGTAAGGCTATTTAAAGAAGCCGGTCGCGATCTGAATTCAATCGGCCCTGAAGGAAAAACTTTTTTGCAAACCATTAAAACACATCGCAACGGCGAAGAATATGCAATAGCACTGGAAGTAGCAGGTGCAAAATAGAATCTTTTAACCGTACAATATTAAAAAAAGGTAACCAATAAGGTTACCTTTTTATTTTTTAAAATATACAAATAACAGATCTAATTCACATCACTAGCTCACCAATACCGCGCTAGCAATCAGTGCTGCCCTGTTTTTTATTAATTATTTTTGCCCTACTATTTGTATCACGATTCTTTGAAATAGGTCTATCTTGAATAGCCGTACCTAAAGATTTTGCCAATCTATCGTATAGAACAACATTTACCGTAGCGGCTAAGTTCATACAACCAATGGTGGGAATGTACACCACGTAGTCACAAGCATCTAAAACTGTTTGTGTTAGAGATCCATCCTCCGGACCGAAAATATAACAGGCCTGCTCAGGATGTTGAAAATGAATAAGTGGCGTAGCGCCTTCTATCAATTCAACACCAACAATTTTTGCATTTTCGGGAACACTTTTTAATAAATCGTCTGTTGCTTGCAGTGGAATTTTTTCATGCGCGTTTTTCGTATCAGTAAAAAATTTACGGGCCCGATTAAAACGCTCGCCCGTGTAAAAAACTTTATTGGCTGCATAACACCCGGCTGCACGCATAACCATGCCTACATTTTCCGGACTTTTGGGATTGATGAGACCTATATAAATATTGGGTTCCGACATAGAATTTTAACGCAATGAGAAAGCAGATCTAGCAAGCTTCAAGATAGGGAGTTTTAACCAGCGCCAGAAATTGTTCGAAGGGTAAAGGACGCGAAAAATAAAAACCTTGGTATTGATAGCAGCCTAAATCTTTTAAACATTGTAATTCTTCTTCAGACTCAACACCTTCAGCGAGAACAGTCATATCCAGATTTTCGCCCAAAGCAATAATCATTTTAGCAATAGACCGATTTTCGTCATCTTTATGAATATCACGCACAAAGTTTCTATCAATTTTTATCAAGCTTGACGGTAAACGACGCAAGTATGTTAGAGATGAGTAACCCGTTCCAAAGTCATCAATAGCGCAATCAACACCTATGTCACCCAATCGTGAAATAAGCGTCATAGCGTCGTGGATTCGGCTGATAAGAACATTTTCAGTAATTTCTATAGTCATTTGGCCTGCGCTTACACCGGAGGTTTTAATAGCGCGAGATATGCTTTCAAAAAAATTTTCCTGGCCCAACTGTTTTGCACTGACATTGATTGACAACTTTTTAAAGCTATCCGGCAAACCATTTTCCTGAAGCACTTTTAATTGACGACAGGATTCATGTAAAACCCAATCACCAATCGCCAATATAAGCTCGCTGTCCTCGGCAATAGGAATATAAACATCAGGTGATTCATCAATACGTTTTGGATTATTCCAACGTAGAAGCGCCTCGGCCCCAATAATTTGATGGTTAAAATCATATTGCGGTTGATAATACAGTGCGAACTCATTATTTTTAAGTGCGTTTTTTAGCTCACTGACATACAAGGAGCGCCGGTTTAACTTTTCCGACATGCTTGCTTGATAACGTAATGCAACACGCTGCCGCAAGGTCTTAGCTTCATACATAGCCAAGTCTGCGTGTTTAATTACATCACACGACGAGTCACTTTGGTTTGAAAACATGTCGTAGCCCATACTACAACTTACGTTGAATGCGAGATCGTCAATAACAAATGGTTCTTCAATCACCGTTAGAATCCGCGTAGCCGTGCGGCTAACAACAAGTTCGGCGGCTTGCTCACAGTCACCTAAATCTGGAAGTAAAATAATAAATTCGTCGCCCCCAAAACGAGCAACCGTATCTTTTCCACGAGTAATTCCTTTTAACCGGTTGGCAACCTCCTTTAACATCTTATCGCCAACATCGTGACCCATAACATCATTTATCGATTTAAATTGATTTAAATCGATAAAAATCAGAGCGCCGTATTTATTTTTTTCTTTGCAATATAGGATGGACTTTTTAAGATTTTCCGTGAGCATACGGCGATTATAAAGTTGCGTTAACTCGTCATGAGTCGCTTGATGTGCAATCGTATCTTCCGCGTTTCTACGCGCCATCATCTCTTTAATCAGTGACTGGTGCGCAAGGCAAGCATAGCAGCTCAATGCTAATTTTTTGAAAATAGGCTCAAGGGATTTTTGAATGATCGATTCAATTTCAATAACACTTTCAAATATAATGACGCCGTGTTCAGGAATAGAAAATATTTGATAAAATTTTTCATTGTGAATAGTGACCGACAAAAAATTATTTTGTTTAATATGAGCGCGCGCAAATTGCTTGATCATTGTATTTTCAGTCCAGGGTTTGCCTTTGAACTGAATAGGAATACTCATATAATGAGACAAGTTTGCGCCAAAAGGATCTTTCGCTAAATGGATGGGGTCTTTAGCATCATTACAAAACAAAAATAAATGTGCACTACTTAAATCCAAACGAGCAATTGATACTCTCATAAACGCTTGCAACATTTCATCTAGATCAAGGCCATTACCAATAGCCATAGCAAGCTCATGTTGGATAGAAATTATTTGCAAAGCTCGTTTCATATAATCGCTACAGATTTCCAATAACAATGGATTTATTGAGTAAGTTTATTGTACCACGCAAAGTATTTGCAATCTCGCCTATGGAAAGCGCACCTATAATGGTGCGATTTTTACCAACACCACGTTGAATAGCTGCCAGTTCTGAAGAAAATTTTTCTCCCAAATAAAGCACCCGACTAACACAGTCGAATGCAATAGCAATTCCCATGGAGTCGGGATTATTCCTGGACGATTCTTTAGCCGCCATTATTCCAGCATTTTCGGCGGCAGTGACCAGCTGATCCGCATGCCCTTTCAATACATACAGCATCGAATTAACCGGAACCGAACCGACACAATATAATTCATTATTGAGCACCTGAATGGGGTCACGCACTAAAATATCGTCATTAATCCCTAAAACTCCCAAAGGAAAATTTTTTGATATTTCAAAAAAATTTGTGCCTGTAAATCTATAACTTGTGATTTGCTCTACCAAAGATTTATAGATTTCAAACGCAGGTTGGTAATTAATTGTTTTGACTCGTGTACCTTTCGCTTCGGTCACCAAAAAGGGGCCACTTAATATTTCCCACCCGTGCTCAACTGCACAATGCATCGCAACAGGAAGCTGCGCCACGAGCGCGGTCTCCATAACCAGACCTGCGCGTGAAAACACACAAGGGCGCTGGATGAAATCAACCGAGCCAGCACCTCCACCAATGACATTAATGCCGCCACCAACAGTTTCGAAAAGCCTACTAATAAAAGCTTCCGTAGCATTTGCCATTGCGTCAATAAAAATTAAAAGGTCCTGCGCTTGATTAACAACTCTTCCGTCCAACAATTCCAGATTGTTGGAATCTAATACCAAGCTGCTCAACGAGTAGGATGTGACAGAGATTGAAAATGGAAATCCTACAATAATAAAGCCCAGATCCAGTTTTTTATCCGAAAAAAATACTGACGGAAACACGCCACCGCAAATAGGAATGGGACAGCTCTCCAAGGATTCGGAAAGATATGCGGATGAGTGATTATTTGCGCTACATGACAAAATCATAAGACTTTTCGCCCCATGATTTACAACCTGATGTAAAGCATCAAGCAAGGCGTTGTCAGTACCGTCGTTCGAGATCCACACTAATGGCTTTAACAAAGGATTTTGGTGCTGCGGAATAAATGCCATGACACATCCCTAATTTATTATTGGCCGGATGATAATGGAGGAAATTACTTATAGGAAATATTTTTTAAGCCTATGCTAACAGGGATAGCATAAACGATGCAGGATTTGGCAGAAAATGCGCGAACTCGCAGCTTATCAGCGAGATCGCGCAAGGATATCAAGCGTGATTGTGTCCACCAGCACCGTGAGCATGACCATGCGCCAATTCCTCTGCGGTGGCTTCACGAACCGCACTAACTTCGACATCAAACGTCAGTGTTTTACCTGCTAATGGATGGTTGCTATCAATATCCACGTTAAATTTACCTACCTTTAGAACTATAGCTTCCCAGGGACCATGCTGGGTATTTACGGAAACACGCGCACCGGGTTTAAGTTTATTTTTTAGCGCGGCATGATTATGTAAATGCTTGATAGGCACACGTTGTACTGCACCCTCTTTTCGCTCACCATAAGCCTGAACTGGACTTAGGGTTACAGCGATCTTATCGCCTACTGTTTTTCCTTCAAGCTCTTCTTCAAGAGCAGCCAATATATTTTTATGCCCATGTAAATAAAGGGTTGGATCTGCATCGCGAGAAGTTTCCAATAATGTGCCATCAACGTCACTCAAGTTGTAGTGGAAACTAACAACTTTATCAGCAGAAATTTTCATTTTTTCTCCAATGCTTATCAAAATAATTTGAGCCGGCAGTATGGAGATTTAGATGGGACGAATCAACAGTAAATCAGTTATTGGGGGAGGGATTATAAGGACCGGATTTTGAAAAGACAGGATAAAAAATTATGCTTTAAAAATTATCTTGCAAATACTGCTTAGCAAGACGTGCTGAGTCGCCCAAACCTTTGGCGGCATCTTCGAGCAATGGTTTGGCGCGTTTTTTATCACCCATTAAATGGTATACCTTTCCAAGCTTGAACTTGGCATCAGGTACTTTATTACTTTCAGGGAAATCCTGTAATAATTTTGAAAACCAATCGCGAGCAGGAGGCAATTGATTTTTTAAAAGGAATATTTCGCCTAACCAATAACAACTGTTGGCAGCGAACTCACCTGTGGGATATTTCTTTAAATATTCTTTAAACGCAACTAAGGATTGATCGACCTGACGTTGACGCAACAAATCGTAAGCCGCTTTATATTCATCGGCTTCACTTACACCATCATTAACCGGAGCGGATGCATCCAGTGGATTTGGCGTATCTACTGCTGGCTGATCACTTTCTCTTGATTGCTGCGACTTGGCGGAAGCGCCGCCAGATAAAGAAGAAACACGGCGATCAAGATCAACATAATTGTCAAGCTGCAGTTGCTTTAAGCGGGAGATTTCATGACCTTGTTCTTCAACCAAGGCACGTAATTCGGAAACTTCTTGCAGGAGAGATTGAATCTGATTATAGGATTCAGTTTTTTGTTCGATGGTTTCTTGCTGGCGAGTCGCCCCAGAGCGTACGCTCTGGGGCGAAGAATCAACAACCCGTACTTGAGCCTCAGCTGAAACTGCTATACAACATAAAAGCGCAATTGCAGGTTTCAACATACGGGTGCAGACTCTTTTTATTACTTGATTTCTACGCGACGGTTTTGAGAGTAAGAAGTCTCGTCGTGACCAGTTGCAACTGGACGCTCTTCACCGTAGCTAACAACTTCCAATGAAGAAGCTTTTACGCCTTGAAGAACGAGGAAGTCACGAGCTGCTTTAGCACGCTTCTCGCCCAACGCGATGTTGTACTCGCGTGAACCGCGCTCATCCGCATGACCTTCCAAACGTACTGCTGCAGAAGAACCTTTCAGTTTTTCAGCGTGAGCCAAAAGAATTGCGCGAGCTTCTGGAGTCAAATCGTATTTGTCGTAATCAAAGTAAACAACGTTAGCTACTTGTTGAACAACCGGAGCTGCTTCTTGTACAACTGGAGTAGGAGTAGGAGTAGCAGCTACTGGAGCAGCTTTTTTCTTGTCAGCGCTTGAACAACCTACGAGGAAAGCCATAACTACGGCGAAAGTCAAACCTTGCTTAATTGCTTTAGTGATCATGTGTGTGTAACTCCAATCAAGTTGTAGATCTATAGTGGTGAAAAAAACATTTTAAAAAAATGGTGACCACGCGGGTTCACGTATATCGCCCTGTTTTGATGGTAATCGAACCTTGGTTCTCGCATCGAGCGACACTACTCCCAAGATACCCTTTCCACCAACACTTGTTGCATACATTAGCATCGCGCCGTTGGGCGCTATGGTAGGCGATTCGTCGTAATTTGTCTCGGTCAAAATGCGCATATCCCCTGACTTTATGTCCTGCGCGGCGATCAAACAACAGCGATCAACCTGATGAACTAAAACAAGGCTTTTGCCGTCTGGAGACACGCGGCCACGGGCATTATACGAACCGTCGAAGGTTACACGTTCTGTGATGCCCGTTGCAAGAGTTACTTTATAAATTTGGGGCCTTACGCCGCGATCTGACGTGAAAAATATGCCAGTTCCGTCGTTCGTCCATGAAGGTTCAGTATCAATTGCAAATTGATTTGTAACCCGTGTAAAAGTTTTACTGGCAAGATCGACGGTATAAATTTCAGGATTATCATCTTTGGATAAAACCATCGCCAATTTTTGACCATCAGGCGACCAGGCTGGCGCTCCATTGAGCCCTTTAAAATTAGTAATTTGTTCTTTACGTCCGGTAGACAAATTTTGTACATAAATCGCAGGACGATCGGTTTCAAACGACACATAAGCGACACGCGACGCGTCCGGTGACCAAACCGGAGACATGATGGGCTGCTTGGACTCAAATAGAACTCGTGGGCGAGCCGTATCGAAATCCGAAAGAATTAAACGGTATTTCGCAGGCTTCTGGAAAGCTTCCACAAAAATAATTTTGGTGGAGAATATCCCGCGTATACCTGTCAGAGTCTCATAAACCTTATCGCTGATTTTATGAGCCATATCACGCAATTGTGCATCAACGCCTTCAACGCTCATTTTAATAAATACGCGCTTTTGTTGTGCAACATCAAACAATTCATAGCTTGCTGTATAGCGCCCGGCTTGCTCGGTAATACCGCCGATCAAGATATATTCTGCATTGATCATTTTCCAATCACGATAGCGAATCTCAGCCTCACTGATGGGATATGAAATCATCTTGTCCGTAGGAATGGATTCGAACTGACCACTAAAGTCCAGGTCGTTGCGAATAATCTCCGGAATATCTTCGGCCAGCTTGGGGCCAGCATAATTAAAGGGCACCACAGCGATACGTGTTGGATTATCCACGCCCTTATCGATAACAATTCTGGCCCCTTGCGCATTGGCAAGATTTGCGACCACTATGAATAACAATATGAGATAGCGTTTCACCGACGTAAGTCCTCTGGGTTAAATATGAACTGAAACTTTCGATATTTTTTCTCAAAAATATCAATAGGAATATTTTTTACATCTTCAAATCGGTCGATCTTTTTCACGGCCTGCACTGCTGACCGATCAAAAGCAGCATCTCCGCTACTTTTACTGACGACAACCGAAGTTACCAATCCGTTAGGTAACATCTCAATATCAAGCTCAGCCACCATGCCCTTTACAGCTGACGGTGGACGACTCCAATTTTGAACGACTTTTTCATAGAACAGCTGATCGTAACTTTTGACATTGACATTCGTATCATCGACACGATTACTCAGCATTTGTTCCTCTTTTTGCATTTGAGCTTCAAGTGCCTTTAACTCTTCACGACGTTGCTTGTCTTGTTTTCGTTTTTTTTCCGTCTCTGCAAGCTGCTTTTGTTCTTCTTCAAGTTTCTTTTGCTTTTCCGCTTTCGCTTTTTCGTCAGCTTCTTTTTTTGCTTTTTCTTTCTTTAGATTTTCATCGTGAACTTTAGCTTCAGCTTCAACTTTCTCTTTTTGTTGCTGTTCTTTCTGCTGCTCAGCTTTGCTTTCAGCTTCTTGAGCTTCCTGTTCTTTCTGCTGTTTTTTCTGCTTTAGATCAGGATCATTTTTTCCGTCAGGCACTTGCTCCTTCGGTTGTTTGGGTACCGGCTTTGACTTAGGGGTCAAATCAACCAAAGTCGCAGTGACAAAGTTTGGTTCGTAGGGCTCCGGTTCTTTTTTAAAAAAATCAAATCTTAAAATAATGAATGCAATAATCACCGCGTGCAAAAGCACACTGAGAAATATGGGTAACAAAGTTGTACGGGAAAGTATCATAGACAACCTAGTGCGACGGTGGATCTGTAATTAAACCAACCGAAGGCGCACCCGCCGATTTAAGCTCTCCCATTAACTCAACAATCACACCATAGGAAACGCTGCGATCGCCCTGAACAAATACCAACGTATTGGGTTTGCTACTCAATACTTTACTGACAATATCTTTTATTTCATGTAATGGCCTGGCGGTATCTTTATCGCCACCTATACCCTCAGCTCCGGATTGAATGTAATAACCGCCATCTTTTTTTACAGACACAGTTATCGGGTCTTCATCTTTATTATCGACAGGTTCTGCTGTAGCTTTGGGTAGATCAACCTTAATGCCCTGGGTCATCATAGGAGCTGCAATCATAAACACGACAAGCAATACCAACATAACGTCAATAAACGGAACGACGTTAATTTCAGCTTTGAGATTTTTTTTAACTTTTGGTCCGAATCCAGACATGGCTATTAACCTATTTCGCTTTCGGTAATTAGATTCGCAATAAATTTATTGATGAAACACGTTTCACTTAACTACTGTGTACTTGCCGATGAAGGATTGTTGAAAACTCTTCTGCAAAGGTTTGATATTTGCTAAGCAAAGCGGCCGAACGCGATGAAAATTTGTTGTAAGCCAACACCGCAGGAATCGCCGCAAACAAACCCATTGCAGTTGCAATCAAGGCTTCTGCAATACCGGGTGCCACTGTAGCGAGGGTAGTTTGATGTACGTTAGATAAATTCATAAACGAATTCATAATTCCCCATACAGTTCCAAATAAACCTATATAAGGGCTTACTGATGCAACGCTGGCAAGGAATGGAAGATTTTCGTCGAGTTTTTCTTCTTCACGCGCTAGCGCTACTCGCATTGCACGTTGTGCACCTTCCATAATTGCATCTGAATCTGCACCGGCTTGTTGTCGCAAGCGTGTGAACTCCTTAAAGCCTGCGCGAAAAATATTTTCAATCCCTTCAATGCGTTCATGGCCATTACCCTGGCGAAATAATTGATTGAGATCGATTCCCGACCAAAACTGCTTTTCAAAATATCCGAAATCAGCTTGCGCTTTTCGTTGATAAAAACCACTTTTGAAAATCATGACCCAGGATACCAGCGACGCTATTACCAAAATCAACATGACGATTTTTACGGCGATAGTGGCCGAACCGATTAAGTTCCAAATGGAGAGAGTAGTTTCGACGTCTGACATAAGGGCATCTAACCTTGTATGTGTAATTCAAAATGATGTGTTAATTGCTGAAACATATTTGCTGGTTTGATGCTTGGCTTGATAATCATGGCGGCACTTGAACCAGGGTAGTCAATTCTGTCGTTTAGGTTTTAATGAGAAACTCAACAGACCAAGTACAATTTAGTGGGTTAAACAAGTTGGCTCCCTTTTTAAGCTAGCTCCCTTGATTGGGTGCGTATGATAACGCAAAGTTTCTGAAAATTCTGTACGGCAGCGCTCTATGATTCTGAAACCTGAATAAGTGAGCGATTTGCTCATCTTTCGCGCACGCCTATTAGATATATTGAAACAAGGAGACATTCAAAAAAACTGTACAAAATTTATTCGCTATGTTTTTCACAAATCAAGTTCTTGCTGTAGACGCTTTGGCATAGCCATCCCAAAATGCAAATAGGCATTACTGGTTAAAACGCGACCACGTGGAGTTCGAGCCATAAACCCTTGTTGAATGAGGTAGGGTTCGATCACATCTTCTATAGTGCCGCGATCCTCACTAATGGCCGCCGCTAAACTTTCCACACCTACAGGTCCGCCTTCAAAATTATTCATCATCGCCATTAATAGACGACGATCCATGTGGTCGAAACCGCGTTCATCTACATTCAACATATTTAACGCACTGTCAGCCATAGCTGCAGTTACAGTCCCATCACCTTTCATTTCCGCAAAATCGCGAACACGACGCAACAAGCGATTTGCGATACGCGGCGTACCACGCGAGCGTTTTGCAACCTCTTCCGCGCCCTGCCCGTCCATCTTTACGCCAAGCAATCTCGCAGATCGTGCAACTATATGGGTGAGATCGGCGACATTATAAAACTCCAGACGCTGAACAATACCAAAACGGTCGCGTAAAGGTGATGTTAAAAGTCCCGCGCGTGTAGTTGCACCTACCAAGGTAAATTGTGGTAAATCCAATTTAATGGAGCGCGCTGCAGGCCCCTCGCCAATCATGATATCCAGCTGGAAATCTTCCATGGCAGGATAAAGAATTTCTTCCACCACCGGACTTAAACGATGGATTTCATCAATAAATAAGACATCACCAGGCTCAAGATTTGTCATTAATGCAGCAAGGTCACCTGCTTTTTCGAGCACTGGACCAGATGTGCTCTTTAAGGACACGCCCATTTCATTGGCGATAATATTGGCGAGCGTAGTTTTGCCTAAACCAGGAGGACCAAATACCAAGGTATGATCAAGTGATTCGCCGCGCTTTTTAGCAGCGCCCATAAATATTTCCATCTGCTCGCGCACCACTGGCTGGCCGACATAATCAGCAAGAGTTTTGGGGCGCACAGTACGATCCAAATAATCTTCACGTTCTTTGGCAGCTGGTGCAATAAGGCGGTCTGTTTCAATCATCATTAGCTCTTATGATAACTTTCGCGTGTAATTAATATTTTTTTCGAGCAGACATCTCATCAAACACGTAATGAAATATTTATGCGCTGGCCATACTGCGCAAAGCTAAACGAATTAATTCTTCGCTTTTTGCATCCGGTTTTTGTTTGGATGCAGCAGAAATCATTTTAGCGGCTTCCACGGGTTTGTAACCTAAAGAAATCAGCGCACTTTCGGCTTCAGAATAGGCATCTTTATCGCTAGCAATCTGTTTGATTTCACTATGCGCTAAAACATCGCTGTTGGGCATGTCCCAATTTTTTAAACGATCGCGCAATTCAATGACCAAACGCTCAGCCGTTTTTGTTCCTATGCCAGGAACTTTAGTGAGTGCTTTAATATTGTTATCGCGTACACAGAGAGCAATATCATCGGACTCCATACCGGATAAAATGGCAATTGCTAATTTCGGACCGACACCATTTACTTTTATAAGTGTACGAAACAGTGAACGATCACGCTGGTCTGCAAATCCAAATAACTGATGCAAATTTTCAGTAATGGATAAATGCGTGTGCAAAATAACTTCAGCACCTATTGTAGGTAGACGATAAAAAGTCGTCATAGGTGCCTGCAGCTCATAGCCAACACCATTTACATCCAGCAATAAATAAGGAGGTTGTTTTTCAATTAAATTGCCACGTAAACGTCCAATCATATTTCACTCTTATTAATGATTTTTTAAACAACTCGACCACGCCGGAAACTACTTGAACCTGCGAGCTTTATTAAATGTTGTGACGTATTGGCGTGACACAAGGCTACCGCAAGAGCATCTGCAGCATCTTCCTGCGGAACAGCAACCAACCCTAACAAGGTTTTCACCATATGCTGCACTTGTAATTTATCAGCGGCACCATTGCCTACGACCGATTGTTTAACCTTGCGCGCTTCGTATTCGCTAACAGGAATATTTTGCGCGACAGCAGCAACAATCGCAGCTCCGCGCGCCTGCCCCAATTTTAATGCAGATGCAGCATTTTTCGCCATAAACACCTGCTCAATCGCCATTTCTTGCGGGCAGTATTGATTAATGATTTGCGAGAGTGAGTCAAAGATGATTTTAAGGCGCTCAGGTAATTCCGCATCAGGCATGCGAATAACGCCACTGGTAACATATTCAGTTTTGCTACCAATTGCATTAATAATACCGAAGCCCGTTTTACGGGAGCCAGGATCTATTCCCAAAATAAGCGCCATATGACAAACCGGAATTCAACAGTACTGGAATTCCGTACAGTGTTACATGAGTCGCTCACCGAGGCAAGCTAGGCTGCTAAACAACTATTTGACGCAACCAGAATAACTAACGCCCTGATAAACATTTTCAAATGTTGGGGGTTTATGCCTATGCTTCTAAAGACTTAATTAGCGACGAAAAATAACTATCGGATACAAATCGATTTCTCCATTTTTTACCGCTTTGTATCCAAGTTTTTTGAGTACCGACTGAGAGGCAATGTTACCTGGTGCCGTATAGGCAATTATGTCTGTGACGCCCTGCTTGTGATAGTAATCCAAAATAGCGCGAGCAGCTTCTGTAGCATAGCCATGTCCATGCGCGCTTTTAGTAAGTCGGTAACCCAATTCCAACTCGCGCCTTCCATCCAATTCACAAGATTCAACACCGCAATAGCCGATGGTATTTCCAGTGGCTTTTTCAACTAAGGAAAGCTTGCTGAAGTATTCCGTCGCGCGACTCAAGCGCTGCAAAAACGTAGCACGAGCATTAATCTCATCGACAGCACGGGAATATTGCATAAAGTCTGGGTCGCTGAAGAAACCTGTAAAAACGTTTTCATCTTGTGCTTGTAAAGTGCGCAAAATTAAACGTTCCGTTTGAATTTCCATTCAATACACCCGTATCATTCCAACTGATTCATTATGTCTTCTGAAATGTCCGCGTTCGTATAAACTTTCTGCACATCATCCAGATCTTCCAGCATATCGATGAGAGCGATAATTTTTTCAGCTTGATCTTTATCGAGCGATACCGTTAAAGAGGGCTGCATGATAATTTCCGAATGCTCAGGCTTAAATCTGGCCGCGATTAACGCATCTTTTACACCCAGATAATCTTCAAAGCTAGTGAACACA
>CBHTVU010000003.1:0-55245 GCA_966096785.1 uncultured Gammaproteobacteria bacterium
CGAAGCCAGCAATAAAACCTATGCAATAGAAACTCAGGGGAAATCTAGTTTGTCAGGGGTATTTGTTGAGGATGAAATACGCGTGCTCGATGATTTAACGGTGACGGCGGGTTTGCGTGTTGATCACTGGCATGCATTTGATGGCGGTATGAATCAAGTAGATGCAACCGAACCAAAAAATTATGCTGAACGTAAAGAAACAGACACTAATGGTTCCTTATCATCGCAATGGAAGTTTGCAGACAAGTGGTTTGTGCAATTAAGTCTGGCTAGTGCAACACGTTTCCCTACTGTTGGTGAATTGTTTCAAGGTAAATTTGATCCCGCAGGCAATTTTGATGAGAATAGCTTTGACCCAAACTTACGTCCCGAAAAATCCAAAGATGCCAATTTTATTATGCGCCATGATTTTAAAAACGCGCGCGTGACAGGCAGTGTGTTTTATCAAGATGTGGAAGATTATATTTTTTCGTTTGAGCGGCAAGAGGAAGTGATTGTGAATAACGCTTCACAGTTGGTCCCACGCAACTATTTTGTAAATATTGATCGCGTTCGCCAAACCGGTGCGGAATTAATCGTGGAAACTTACGATTGGTTGGCGACTGGTTTAAATGTAGATTTTAATATCGCCTATATTGACGATAAGATTTTGAAAAATAGATTTTTACCTAAGGCCGAGGGAAATCAATTTCCACGAATTCCTTATTGGCGTATTAATTCGCAAGCGCGTTATGAGTTTGCACAGAAATGGGGTTTGTCTGGTGGTGTTCGTTATGCATCGCGGCCCAATACTAATTTGGAAGCAACTCAACGCGGTGATACCTTTGGTTATGCTTCTGAGCAACTAATTGCAGATGCACGAATTGCCTTGCAAGTTAACGAGCACACAGAATTAAGTTTTGGTGTTGATAATATCAACAACGACAAAGCTTGGGCTTACCATCCTTTTTCACAGCGAACCTATTTGCTTGAGGCTAAATGGAAAAATTAAACCCTAAACAAATTTACCGGACTTTGTGGCGCTGGCATTTCTATGCTGGCGTTTTTGCTATCCCGTTTGTGATTATTTTGTCGATTACAGGTGCACTCTATTTATTTAAACCTCAACTGGATGCGATTCACGACGCACCTTATAGAAACCTCGTGATCGACGGACCGGTGAGTACACCGGAGCAACAAGTGGCAGCAGCATTCGCCGCAGTTCCAGGTGCAAGTTTTATCGCTTACGAATTGCCGCGCGAAAAAACGGATGCGGTAAATATTCTATTAAAAAAATCCGGCGAAACTATTCGTGTTTATATTCATCCACAAAGCCTGGCGATTTTATCGGCTGAAGCCGAGAGCAAACGCTTCCTTCGTATAGTTCACGATATTCACGGTGAATTATTATTGGGTAAGTTTGGCTCAGCCGTTGTGGAATTAGCAGCCTGTTGGGCAATCGTTTTGGTGCTAACAGGAATTTATTTATGGTGGCCGCGTTCGGCTAAAGGTCTTGCCGGGGTTTTTTATCCCCGTTTTTCATTGCAAGGCCGTTTGTTTTGGCGAGATTTACATTCAGTTACGGGAATATGGATTTCATTTTTTGTTTTATTTTTATTGATAAGCGGATTGCCATGGGCTTTGGTATGGGGGAGTGCACTTAAAGAGGTCCGCAGTTTTACGGGTACTGCTGTACAAAAGCAGGATTGGACAATTGCAGGTCAATCAAAACCGGCATTAGCTGGCGAAGATGAACATGCCCATCACGAAATGCCACCTGTGATTAGTGATGATGCGGCTGAACACCATCACCATGGTGCGAGTATAAATTCTTCCTTCAAAGTAATCGTATCTCTGGATTCAATTGTCTCGCGAGCGCGGCAAATAAAAATGGCTCACCCGGTTTGGGTTTCACCACCCGCTGCGGGAATGGCGCAATGGAGTGTTAAATCTAATGCACAAAATCGCCCATTGCGCGCGGAGGCCTATTTCAGCCCACAAACCGGTGAACTTGTTAGCTACCAAACTTTTTCACAACGTCATCTAATAGATCGCGCAGTGGGCATAGGTGTGGCAGCACATGAAGGTCAGCTATTTGGTTGGGTTAATCAATTGTTGGGTTTGCTCACAGCATTAGGCTTAGTGTTAATTTCCGTCAGCGGTTTTATTATGTGGCGTAAACGAGCACCTGGTGGAGTCCTTGGGGCACCACCGGTCATGCCGGAAGCAAAAATTGGAAAAGGTTTCGTCGTTATTATTTTAGTTGCTGCAGTTTTGTTACCGGTGCTGGGCATCTCGTTAGTTGCCATTTTATTGCTAGAAAAACTTATTTTTTCACGTTGGGCAACTGCAAAGAATTGGTTAGGGCTAAATAACCCTTAAGTTGTATGCATCAAAAATTGTACAGCTCAGCTTATAAAAGCGGCCTAACCAAATAAATTGGCGATTCGGATATCACCGGATTTTTGATAAGTTCTCCGTTGCGATTGTAATATTTCTGCGCATCAAAATTCGGTAGCTCCTTTACTTCACCCTTAGTGCTCCAAGCCATAAGTATTTGTTGGGTGGAGTTCTGGAATTCCAAAATATAAGTATCTTTTGTTGAGGCCCATTTTTTAATAAATGTTGCATCACCTAATCTTACAAAGAAATATTGTAAGGCCGTAAAAGCTTCCCGAATTCTAAATCCATCCTGATCATCTACCAAACCATAACCCTTAGCCGACAGGCGCCACCAGAACACTTGCTCAACGTGACCTGAACAAATTGCGATAGCAATATACCTCAGCATAAAATTTGCGTAATCACTTTCAGATTCACCCGAAGGTTTGTCTTTCCATTTTGGTGTAACGTAAGGACAGACGATGGGCGACCATATATCAGTATGTTCAACGGGCCAATTTACTTCGGAAATAATAACTTTGTCTTCACATTGCGATGATAGAGTCGCGAGCGCTTTTAACATGGCGCATTTTTCCAAGGTTGAAAATACACCCTGAGGATTTTCCGGTGCACCGCGTCGGTCAACGTAAAGTAGGTGAGATAACGCGGCAAATGAATAATCTTTAGGAAGCGATTTTAGGGCCGCAATAACCGGTAAGTACTCAAAATCTATACACGCTGGGCCCGTTAATTTTATGTGCGGGAATTGCTTTTGCAATTTGAATGCTGGCGCAAACAACTGTTGTAGTTCATCCATATTCCAAACGCCCCATTTTATACGGTTGTAAGCATGGGTAATTTCAATATGGCTGGCAAAATTTGCAATGGCAGGAATAATCTTGTTTAAGAAAGCAGCCCATTTTTCCGGATGCAAAACAGCTTCACGATCTTGCAAGAGCGCAACCATGACTTCAATTCCATCGCGGTTCAATTGCTCAATTAACGCAATGGTATTTGTCCAGATGGTTTCATGTTCGTGATGACAAAAACGTAGCAACACCGGTGGATTTCCGAGCTGCGCAAGAAGCTTTAGTTCCTCATCTATATAACCTTCATGTGGATGTAAGGCCACACCAATTTTGTTTTTAAGAACAATCGGGTTTTGGAAGCTTTGCTGCTTTACTTTTTTGTAACTGCTGTACAGTTTCGGTAAGGTTGCAAATCCCTGGCCCACCATTTTTAATGTATCGCTTAAAAAACGTTCCCGATGTTTCTCCTTACGTGAAAGTGCAATCATAGGTTGCGCAGATTTTTCATCCCATAACCAATAATCTTTTGGATCGGGATAAGCAATCGGTTTAGGATTTTTGTGGCGATTTTTTAAGTAGCGAAACGGGTGACGAAAATGGCGCGACTTGCGATGAAATGCAAAACGCGAACGAAAAGTCTGTTCGAATTTTTCCAGTTCTTGCGAGGGCATTTGGTGGTTGCAATAAATATACTTGAAAAAGTTGAGGTAATTACCGGGCAAAATAGGTCGCGATAAATCAAAAGCACGCTCTTTGTCGGTTAAAGGTCCGGCTTTAATGGTTGCGCGATTTAGATCAATAAACTGTGGTTGCGCCCAGGTTCCATCTTCATTTTTGGGGAGAAGTATATTTTGGTTGCCAAGATCACCGTGCAAAAAATTTGTTGCATGCATTGCACTAATCGCAGGGGCGACAAGATGCAATAGGTCCATAAGATTTTCATTATTGCGAATATTAAAATAAATATCGCTTAGTGCATCGCGAAAACAAATTGCCGGTTGGAATAGGCTAATAAAATAACTTTCAAGCAGGCGATTATTTTCCCAGCGATCAAACCATGCTACTGGTGTTGGAGTGCCTATGTTGTGGGATTGCAAGTGACTCGCGGCAATATAAGATCGCTCGGCCTTGGATTTATGTTTACTATCGTATCTATCTTTAAGCCAGCTCTGCCGTTTGAAAATTTTTAAAGCAACATATATTTCGCCATTTTCAGTCTGCAATGGTAACTTCACAACATAATCGGGGCCATTGGACAAGCGAAGGGTGGTGCTGTTTTTTAACAAGACTGAAATTTGAGCAAGTTGCGCACGCACAATATCCTTGTCAAACTCACGAGCAATTTCGCCATGGTATATGCCAATAGAACGCGCTAAGACTGTAGCAGTTCCGTCGTATGATTGAGTCAAGCCTTGGCCCCTTGCGAATTGGATTTAAGATGCTGATGATGATTAATGCTGTTTATAAATGCCGTTTACAAACAGGTACGCTATACTTCCGCGCTCTTGTGGTGAAAGAATTATAACGATTATTCATGTGCTAGCCTAGTTTGCGAACTCCCCACCCAAATTCAAATTATGTAATACCCAGCTTTCAGGAAACTGTTAAATGGTTAATGTAAAGAATAATTCTATGAGCGCCTCAGAAAATATGTTCTCAAACTTCTCTGCACGCTTGGCGCGTATTACTTTATGGGCCGGCCCCTATTCAACGTTGGTGCAGATGTTGTTGATTGGGTTGATTGTTTTGTCTGTGTCTCGTATCGGGTTAATTGCGTGGCAGTGGGAACGTGTGACCACCGCAGGGAATTTAGGTGAAATGCTTTTGCAAGGTGTGCGAGCAGATCTTATTTTATTGGGTTATTTTATTGCGATTCCGGTTTTATTAGCTCCGTTTTTCGCCCACTCATTTACCGGTCGCTTGTGGCGTGTTTTCAATTTGGTTTGGGCAAGCTTGGCATTGGTATTTGTCATCTTCATGGAACTTTCGTCGCCACCATTTATTATGCAGTTTGATGTTCGTCCAAACCGTTTGTTTATCGAATACCTTTCTTATCCCAAAGAAGTATTTGCAACTTTATGGAACGGTTTTCGTACGGCCCTCATTTTGGGTGTGGGTTTTACAATTTTACTAGGCGTGGCTATTTACAAACTTTTAAGTTCGGCCTCGCTCAATACCTCTATGTGGTCAAGTAAAAAATTATTGTTGTTATGGCCCTTGGTTTTTGCAGCAGTTTTTTTACAAATTCGATCTACTACAGACCATCGCCCGGCCAATCCTGCCATGTTTGCCTTAACCGGCGATGCCCTTGTTAATTCTCTCATTATTAATTCAGGCTGGTCGGTGTTTGACGCACTGGTCTCCATGAACCACGAAGCCAATTCCTCTGAAATATACGGCAGTGTTGCGACCGAAAAAATATTGCAGGAAGTCACGTCTGCTCCCTGGTTGAGTCAATATCAGTTTAATTCAAAAGATTTTCCGACACTGCATCATCAAGAAGCAGCAATCAAACGCGATAAGCCTCTCAATCTGGTAATTGTGCTTGAGGAAAGTTTGGGCGCTACTTTTGTCGAGTCCTTAGGTGGTTTGCCTGTTACACCCGAATTGGAAAAGTTAAAAAATGAGGGTTGGTGGTTTGAGCAACTTTACGCAACAGGTACGCGTTCTGTGCGAGGAATTGAAGCGGTAGTCTCGGGTTACCCACCAACTCCTGCGCGCAGTGTAGTGAAACTTTCATTGGCACAACGTAATTTCTATACCCTGGCTTTAGGGTTGAGTAAAGAAGGCTATCACACAGAGTTTGTGTATGGTGGTGAAGCCCATTTTGACAATATGCGTGGTTTTTTTACTGGCAATGGTTTTCAGCAAGTGGTTGATCGCAGCGATATAAAAAATCCGGTATTTGAAGGAAGTTGGGGTGCTAGTGACGAAGATCTGTTTAATAAATCCCTGGAACGACTCAAGCAATTACATTCGGAAAACAAACCTTTCTTTAGTTTGATTTTTAGTTCATCCAACCATGAACCCTTCCAATTTCCGGATGGAAGAATTGAATTACACGATGCCGAAAAACAGACAGTAAACAATGCTGTTAAATATGCCGACTATGCATTAGGGAAATTTATTAGCGAAGCGAAAACGCAGGATTATTGGAAAGATACGGTATTCCTGATCGTGGCAGACCATGATAATCGTGTGTATGGCGATAGCCTGGTGCCGATAAAAAAATTCCACATTCCAGGTTTAATTCTGGGGGCGGACGTTCAGCCAAAACGTATCACCGTTTTAGCAAGTCAAATTGATCTTGGTGCTACTCTATTATCATTGATGGGGGTATCAAGTGATCATCCAATGATTGGGCGAGATTTTGCGCGAGACAGCGAATCCCCCGGTCGCGCGTTGATGCAATTTGATAATTATTTTGCGTGGTTGGAAGGAAATTCGGCAACTATTTTACGGCCGCGTCAAGCGCCTCTGCTTGGCCAGTACGATGCAACCAAAGGTGATTTAATCTTGCAGCAAGAGGCACCCAGCGAAGCACAAGTAGACAAGGCCATGGCGCATGTGATGCTGCCTTCATTTTTGTACCGTGAGCAGCGCTATAAACTGTCGAAGTAATTTGTAAAGAAGTTTGCCGGATATTGTTGGGATGTTTTAGCATAATCATTTATCTAGGAAGATTTGTTGTTACAGGTTATGCTTGAGAAATTAATGCTTTCAATGCCAGTATTTCTTCGCGAGGGATAGCAATCAATGGGACTTAGGTTACATGTTGATTCACTCTTTAATTGAGCTCCTCAAAAAAAATTCTTTATTGCGCGCGCCTTCATTTTTTTCTGGCCAATACTTGTGGCGAAACACAAGGTACGGGCTTCTGGCAATTTTATTGGTTGTGACCAACAACCTGGCCGCACAAACTGTTAACAAGCAACGATTAACCGCTTCCTACCTTTACAACTTTTCCAAAAATATTGAATGGCCAAACGAGGCCAATCTAAAAAGCTTTGATATTGCAGTATTTAATGCTGAAGAATCTGCCGTTTATAGGGAACTTAAACAACTGTCAGAAAGCGGCACACTTAAAAACCATCCAATAACAGTCAAACGCATCAATTCCCTGGAGTCACTTGATAAATTTCAAGTGGTTTATATTGAGACGACGGATAATAAATTAATTACGGATCTCTATACCGCTGTTGAAGGTAAACCGGTATTGATGGTTACCTATGATTTTTCGAATAAACAATTGGTAATGATCAACCTGATCTCGGCGCCCAACGATCGCTTACGTTTTGAAGTTAATAAATCTAATCTTATCAATCAGGGATTGAAGCCGCTTCCGGAGTTAATCCTCAATGGCGGTACAGAAATCGATGTCGCGAAATTATTTCGCGAGGGCCAATCCTCACTCCTGAATATACAAAAGCAACTGCAAAGTCGTGAGAAGACTCTCGCTGATCTCACAACGCGGATTCAGAATCAGGAAGCTTTGAATGCTCGCCTTCAGCAACAAATGCAGAGCTTAAACGAAAACATTCAAAAAAGTGATGCCCTTATTACTACACAAAATCAGCAGATAGAGAAAGGTAAGAGCGAACGTGTGGCCTTGCAAAACGAAGTGGAGGCGCGTACTAAAGAGTTGTCTACCCAACAGCAAGAATTAAATGTAATTGTCGAAAAGATTGGTGCTCGTGAAAGACGGGTTGCGGAATTGGATAGCACAATTAAGACCCAGGAAGTTGATTTAAAAAAGCAACGTGACGCTATAACCAGTCTGGATATTATTGTAGGTGCTCAGAAAAAAGCACTGCTGTATGCATGGGGCTTGGTAATTTTAGGTGTGTTGCTAGTCATCACAATTTATATTGCCTATAACGTCAAGCGCCGCGATAACCAGCGTTTGGCAGAACACAGTCAGGATTTGCAATTTGCTAAAGATCGTCTCGCAATTGCCAAACGCAAAGCAGAAGATGCAAGCCAGGCGAAGGGTGAATTTTTGTCGCTTATGAGTCACGAGTTACGCACACCACTGCAGGCCATTATTGGCTACACCGAAGTGGTTATTGAAGATTTAAAACTCAACGATGATCAAATTCATATCAAAGACCTTACGCGAGTCATTAATAATTCCGAGCGTTTATTGAAGCTTATAAATGGTGTACTGGATTTGGCAAAAATTGAATCTGGTCGTATGCAGCTTGATTTAACGGAAGTGAAATTGTCCAGTCTGGTGGATGAAGTTGTAGGCACTATCAAACCCTTGTTGGAAAAAAATACGATCGAATTAAAACTGGATGTAGATGATGGCGCTTTTCTACCGCTCGCAGATCCTGAAAAATTATTGCATGTGATGATTAATCTTTTAGGTAATGCCAGTAAATTTTCTCCCTACGGTGTGGTAACCCTGAAAGCACATCATGAACTCAATCGTATTTATATCAGCGTGGCAGATACTGGAATTGGAATTTCTGAGGAGCAACAGGAACATATTTTTGATCCGTTCCGACAGGCAGACAGCAGTAATACTCGCAAATATCAGGGTAGCGGTTTGGGTCTTTCAATTGCACGCCAGTTATGCGAAATGATGGGCGGTACTATTGAAGTGAAAAGCCAACTCGGTGAGGGCTCAATCTTTACTGTGATAATTCCATTGCCGATAGAACCTGATCTGGTTGTTGGTGAATCAGGAGTGGCTAATGATCAGGACATAGATGATGTAGATGAAAGCTTGAATACTTCAGGTAATCACATTGTAATGATTGATGATGATCCCGCATTTTTAGACATAATGGCGCGTACCATGCGCCGCGAAGGTTACACTGTTCACACCGCCTACGATGCGGAATCGGGTTTTACATTGCTGCAAAAAGTTAGACCGCAAGTCATCACACTGGATTTATTGTTGCCAGATCAGCACGGTTGGTTGCTGTTTGAAAAAATTAAATCTGATGAAGATTTAAAAGATATTCCAGTCATTATTATCTCAATCATGGATGATCGTAAATACGGCTCTAAACGTCAGGCAGAGGATTATTTGACCAAACCTATTCGTCGCGAAACTTTAAAGCTTGCAGTGCAACGTTTGGTTCCCACACAGAAATAATTAACATTAGTTATAAATATGTGGCGATTAAGTTGCTTTCGTCTAAAGCTGCGCTATGGTTAATTGGTTTGGCATGCAGTGTCTTGAAATCGTGTGAAAGGATGATTTTTAATTTTCATATTGAACTTGCATTAGTCGTATAGGTTCAGTGGTTATCGCCGAAAAGCAAAAAAATAATTACACTGACGTTAGCTCGCCTTCGGTTCATTTGGCGCGCTAATTTATATGGTAGATCGTCACTATGAATTTACATTTTATACGAATAATTTTGTCAGCACTTATTTGTGCTATGAGCATGGAAGCGAAGGCAGCGAATAAAGAACAACATTCAGAACCCCTCGATATTTATAATCTTTCTCTGGCTGAACTTGGGCAAGTGCAAATTTCAATTGCAGCAGGTAATAGCACTTCTCTGGATAAAGCTCCCGCTACTGCATCCGTTATTTATGCCGCTGAAATTGAAGCCATGGGTGCGCGTACGTTAGATGATGTATTGGAAACTGTTCCAGGTGTACATATTTCACTTTCAAGCCTTAGCCGTTTGGATTCAGTTGTGTCCATCCGCGGTATTCATACAGGATTTAATCCGCAAGTATTGATGATGTTAAATGGCGTTCCTATTCAATCAAGCCTTCAGGGTGGCCGCCCATCCTTGTTCCGGTTACCGGTTGCCAGTATTGAGCGTGTCGAAGTAATTCGCGGTCCTGGCTCAGCTATTTACGGTGCAGATGCTTATGCAGGAGTCATTAATGTCATCACCAAAGACTCCGTCTCCATTAATAAAACTAAAATAGGTGCGCGCACAGGATCTTTTGATAGCCGCGACCTTTGGTTGCAAACGTCTACGGAATGGAATGATATTGGAATTTCTTTTGATGTTGCCTACCAGTCAACGTCTGGCGATAGTCGTCGTCGCGTTTTAGCAGATCTTCAATCAGTTTTGGACGGAGCCTTGGGGACTAGTGCTTCGCTTACTCCAGCTGCGTTATCGACACGTTATCAAATCGTGGATACACACCTGGCACTTAGTACAGAAAAGTTGCAGGTTAATCTTTGGAGTTGGCTAAGTAGTGATGCTGGTGTGGGCGCGGGTGGTGCACAAGCGCTTGATCCAACCGGAAAAGATGACAGCGAGATTTTAATGGGTGATGTGACCTATTTTCTGGGCAAGAATCCTGAAGCCTGGGATACTAGTGTTCGCCTCAGCTATCTTTACTATGACTTGCAATCTCAATTTACTTTGCTTCCCTCAGGGACCGTCATACCCATTGGAAAAGACGGCAATGTTAATTTTGCGGATGCTGCAGGTGTTGTCGCTTTTCCAGATGGTTTAATTGGGCAACCAGGGCAAACCTCGAAGGATACACAGTTCGATTACATCGCTATTTATAAAGGTTTCGATACTCATCAACTGAGAATTAACCTGGGTGCCAAACATCAATCTTTGGTTGCGCGTGAGTCAAAAAACTTTGGCCCTGGCGTATTGGACAGTTTACCGCTTCCCAGTATTGTTGATGGCACTCTAACAACAGTTACTAATACACCTTATATTTTTCTGCCAGATAGTTCGCGTACTGTTCGTTATATTTCGCTACAAGACGAATGGCAGATGACAACTGCTATCAATTTAACGGCTGGACTGCGTTACGACGATTACTCGGATTTTGGTTCTACTACCAACCCTCGCATTGCATTGGTTTGGGCAGCAAATGAAAAACTGACAACCAAACTACTACTGGGAAGTGCATTCAGGGCACCCTCTTTTTCAGAACTTTATCAAAAAAATAACCCTGTGGTATTAGGTCGAGAAGATTTAAAGCCTGAGCAAATTAATAGCGAGGAACTTTCATTTAATTATCGTGCGACACAGAACGTACAGACAACGCTTACTCTTTTTAAATATCAAGCTAAAAAAATGATTGATTTCGTGGATGATTTATCAACTGTGGAAGATGCGTCCAAGTATGCAGCAAATGTTCGCGATCAAGACGGTAAAGGTTTTGAATTTGAGGTGAATTGGAAACCTTCTTCAACCTTGAATCTAGGCGCAAGTTATTCAAAACAATCTGCAATAGAAGCTAATACGAATTCAACAGTTCCTGATGCCCCCGGCGAGCAAATCAAGGCTAATTTGAACTGGATGTTTGCATCACAATGGTCGCTAAATAGTCAATTAAATTGGGTTGGTAATCGGGAACGTGTGATAGGTGATTTGCGCCCTGAAATTGCAAATTACACGCGGTTAAATGTAACCTTAAATCGCAAAAATATTTTACCTGATGTGGATATGTCATTAGCTGTACGCAATCTTAATAATAGCGATTCGCGTGAGCCAAGTAGTGGCACAATCCCGGATGATTACCCGCTGGAATCCCGCAGTTTTTGGTTGGGATTAGCCTACGCATTTAAATAAATTTATTGTTTTTATTTTCGCTATCGGTTCGGTATTAGATTCGATATAGACTGTCATTTCCGATTAATCGTGCTAGCGAAGTAATTTCGACTATTTTGATAAGGCAAAATATTATGACGCAAGAACATAAGCACGATCAGGTTCGCAGTCGCAATGAGCCGTTTGTGTCGCGCACGGCTACACGAATTTGGCATGAAACACCGAGTGACGATAACCCTTATATTGCATCCGCTACCATGTGTCATGGTTATGATTTGTTTGAGCTTATGGAAAAGCGCAGCTTTGTGGATGTTTTTTATTTATTATTTCGCGGTGACTTACCTTCTGTTTCAGAAGCTCAGTTGTTGAAGCAGCTCATGGTTGCGTTAATTAATCCAGGGCCTCGTCACCCCGCGACACGGGCAGCCATGAACGTTGGTGTGGGTAAAACAAGTCCTTTACATATTTTACCCATCGCAACCGCTGTATTGGGTGGTGATTATATGGGTGGGGGTGAAATAGAACCCGCCATGCGTTTTTTTCGCAAACAACAAGATTCCAATGTTGAACATTTTCTTTCAGAAGTGTTTGCGACTTTGCCAGAAAAAACACCGGAAAATATTGCGCAAGCTCTCCCTGGTTTTGGTGCGCGTAACGGTGGCATAGAAATTATGGCCACAGAGGTTGCAAATCAGTTGGTGAATTTGGACGCGGCTGGCAAAGCTCTCCATTGGGTTTGTGAACTTAACGTCATGCTTCAGCCGAAAGGTGTGGGCATTTTAATGACGGGTGTCGCAGCAGCAGTTTTTGCTGACTTGGGATTTCAGCCGCGAACCGGAGGCAGTTTATTTCAACTTATGGGTGCGCCCGGATTATTAGCGCATGGTTTGGAGCTTGCTAATAAACCTATTACTGCAATGCCATTTGTGAGTGATGAACATTATGAAATTCAACGCTAGGGCTACATACAGCAATCCGGCTCAGATCGAATATTTAAATCTGCGCAGAGGAAAAATTATTAGTAGTACGGGCGGATGGTTTCCCGGGAAAGGTGTTTTTACCCACGGCTATTCAATGCTTGACGAACTTATCGGTGAAAAATCTTATTTCCAGTTATTAATTTTAAATGCGACAGGAAAATTGGTTGAGAAACCTTTGGCTGATTGGGTAGAAGCAATTTATGGTTGTTTAAGTTGGCCTGATCCGCGGATTTGGTGCAATCAAATCGGTGCGCTCGCTGGAACTGTACGAACTTCTGTAGTGGCCGCGACAGCCATAGGCTCTTTGGCGGCTGATTCGAGATCTTATGGACCATTTACCTTGCTGGACGGTGTTGGCTTTATACAGAACGCTTATCGGCAACATCAAACCGGCATGTCGGCTGAAAATATTGTGGATGAGATAACCGCTGCCAATCGCGGCAAACCTTATATCGTTGGTTACATTCGTCCTATTGCTAAAGGTGATGAGCGTTTGGAAGCCATGGAACGAGTGAGTGAAAAACTCGGGTTCAGTGAGGGAAAACATTTGCTCCTGGCTTACGAGATTGAAAAGATTTTGATGAAGAAATTTGATGAAGGGATGAATATTAATGGCTACATGTCAGCTTTTTTGTCGGATCAAGGCTTCAGTCCACAAGAGGTCTACCAAATGTTTGCTGCCATGGTTGCGAGTGGAGTGACAGCTTGTTATCTGGACACTTATAAGCGCCCACCAAATACATTTTTACCTTTGAGATGTGATGATATTGATTATCAAGGCGTTCCGCAGCGTAAAGTGCCGGATTAATTTATATCCGGCAGTGCAACATTCAGATTAGGGAATATCTTTCCACTGCGTAACATTCACAGGCCCTGGTTGCTCTCGAGTTGTGGAGCGAGAGGCAAGCTCAAGGTCAAGGTGTTTGGTGTCTTGTTGATTGACAGTTTGAGTTAGCTTTCTGCCTTCTTCATTCGCTGCATTGATAAATAACATAAAGCGAAACCAGTAGAGACCGAAGCCAAAAAAGCCCAAATATTCTATCCAAAAAATCCAGCTAATATCAGGCTTAAATTTCGGGTGGAATGAGTGAGCAAAGAAAATAAAAATTCCGATGGTCATCAATCCTGCCGAGAGGAATTTTATACGGTTTAGTTTCGATAACCATTTTTTTGTTTCCGGAAGCTGATTTAAAGCGTTTCCAAGTTTGGGGCCTCCACTGTAGATAACAGAGGCGAGTGCAGAAAGGTATAGCAGACCAGCGGATGGTAGATGTAGATAAGGCATCCATCCTGGAACACAACTGACATGCTGACCCTCTACACATTTCATTGGAAAAATAGCCACGCCTAGCGCAAATAGTCCTGCAAGATTGTGAATGAGATCGTCCTTTCCATCGAGCCCTTTGTATGCAATTAAAGACGCGCCGAGAAACGCGAGAAAAAATATGAAAAGTGTTCTGGGGGTGCCACCGTCAGCAACAACAAAATAATAATCACTTAAAGATGGTTGCAGTGAATGGCCCCCAACCCAATATCCCGCTGCTGCCGTTAGTAATGGCAAACCACAAAGCGCACTGCTGATTAAATAACGAAGCCTACGATATGTTGTGCCAATACTATGATCAGCAAATCCAGTTTCCATATTTATTCACTCCTTAGAAGATGTATTTATCATTCATACTTCAGATGGAAATGCGACAAGAACCGCCCCGGCTCAAAAACAAAATTTATTTCTCTTGTGCATTAATTTTTTTTAACAATATTTGTTCAACGGGTATCGGGCGGCCGATATGGTAGCCCTGTACAAAATCTATCCCCATGCTTTTTAAAATATCCAAAATTTCCTGATTCTCTACGTATTCCGCAACAGCTTTTTTACCCAGTGCCTGGATTACCTGGATCATGGCTTTTACCAAAGCTTGGTCCACAGTATCTTTGTTCAAATTTTGGATAAATGAACCGTCCAATTTAATGTAGTCTGCTGGCAAATCTTTTAAATAAGAGAAGCTGCTAAAACCTGAACCGAAATCATCCACTGAAAAGCTGCAGCCCAATTTGTGCAGGTCTGCGATTACGCGTTGTGTGATGTGTAAATTAAATAAGCTCGCGCTTTCGGTTAACTCAAACGTAATACGATTAGGGTTAACGCCGGTTGTTTTTAAACTATCTAGTATGGTCGGCACTAGAGTTTCATCTTTAAATGCCTGGGCCGACAGATTGATTGCAATATGATTTAACTCGGGGTGATCCCTAAGTGTTCTAGTTGCCAATTTAATAATCCAGCGGTCCAGCAAATGCATTTCGCCAGCCGCTTCAAGTGCAGGAATGAATTCAGTGGGGCCAACAATTGTGCCATCGGGTTCGCGCAAACGCACTAAGGATTCATAATAGGAAACCCGGTCTTTAGTAACGTCATAGATAGGTTGGAAATAGAGCACCATGCGGTCTTCTGAAATTGCCTTACGTATTTTTTGCGAAATATTAATTCGCATCCGCAACTGGTCGCTTTCATTATCTTGCGGATTATAAAGATGAATTAAATTGCGGCCACGACCCTTGGCTACATAGAGCGCAATATCCGCGCGCATAAAATGTTCTTCAGCGGCATCTACGCTACCGTCGATGATAGTAACTCCAACACTGCAGCCCAAGTTAATGCGCTGCTCGTGTAGCTGAAAACTGAACTCACCAATAATTTTTTGAATTTCAATCGCAAAATTTTGCGCTGTTTGCGCAGTGACATTGCGTAATAGCACCGCAAATTCATCGCCACCCAAGCGAAATAGGATATCTGGTTTACGAATACGTCGGCTGAGTAATGCAGACATCTCGCGCAACACCTCATCACCTTTCTGGTGTCCAAAAGTATCGTTCACCACTTTAAAGTGATCCAGATCCAAATAGACCAGACCATGTTTGCTATTAGTGCGTGATGCGTCTGCAGCAAGTTGTTCCAATGATGATTCGAAGTAATGACGATTATGTAAACCTGTGAGCGAATCATGCATGGCTAAATATTGTAATTGCTCTTGCGATTTTCGGCGTTCGGTGATGTTGTCCAGGCACACAGTCAAGGTCAACAAGCCTTCACTTTTGGTGGAGCGGCTTATTTTTAGTTGCGTCCAGATTTTTTGATTATTGATATCGCATAAACAAAGTTCAATTTCTGTGTTCGATGTTTTTTCGTGAATTGCCGCAAAAATTTTTGTCTTAAATTCGAGATAATGATGAGCGTCGTCGAGAGAAGTAAAGTCTTCAATGGATCTGCCAATTGAGTCTGCCAGGGTATAACCCATGAGTGTTTCCCAAGTGCGATTCAAAAAACGAATGTGCAAGTACTCATCCAACTCCATGACGACTGATTGTAAATCGTCAAGTAACTGGTGGTGGTTCTCATAGAGATTGCGAAACTCCAGCTCACGCTCTTCAAGGGATTTTACGCGTGCTGCGAACTGCGCATTACTGACTAAATAATCTTCACGACGAATAGCAATATCACACACTTTGCGCAATTGTTCTGCGCGAAAAGGCTTTGGCAGGAAATCTACTGCACCGAGCAACATTAATTCTTCAGCTTGGTCCATAGTCGTGTGCGCAGTCATTATGACTACGGGCTGACGCGTGTCCATATTGTGAATTGCAATTAAAATATCCCGCCCCGAAAGATTGGGAAGCATTACGTCCAGCAATACCAAATCGTGCCGTCTTTCTTTCCAGGCATTAAGCCCTTCCACACCGTCTGCCGCAACTTCAATATCGAAATTTAGGCCGAGTACTCTTTCGATGAGGTCGGAAGTATCTTGAGAGTCTTCTACTACTAACAGGCGCGGTTTGGGTGACCGGTATTTTTTTTCTTGTGCGAGTTTTTGAATGATGGCTGGCAGGTTATCGAGATGGTTGAGAGGGAGTAAATAATTTATTCCGTATTCACGAGCAGTTATTTCTGCAATTCGCTCACACCAGGTGCTCGCTGTAATGACTATAGGTAAATCTGCGCGACAATTTAAAATATCGCTACGAACTAATCGCGATAAACGCCAGCCGTCCAAATCAGGGATGTCTACATCAACGATGATTAGATCCACAGTTTGGCTGCGTAAAAAACGCAAGGCTTTTTTGGCGGAATCAACAAAGGCTAATTGGGAATAGCCAAGCGGCAGCAAGCAGTCTTTAATTTTTTGCTGCGCTGAAAGGTCGCTGTTAACAATGAGTGTGCAGATACTTCCTGCAGAATTTTTATCGTCTGAATTATGTAACACACATGGCTCTCCGTTAAGAATTCATGCTAGCTGAATAACCAGAAGTGCGCCATTTTTGTTATAAAAAAATGCAAGCCAGGTTGCTGTTTTGCAACAACCTGACGATGGGAGAGTAATTTGTGGGCAAAAAAGTGACTAACCGCCGGGTGTGGCTGATCCACTAACAGCCAGGCCTTTAATGCGATCACCCATAGGCGGGACTTCGTTGCGATCAATTCGTACATCAATCAAGGTTGGACCGGTTTTACTAAACAGCGCTGGAAAATCGATTGCATCCAGCTCAGTAGGTGTTTCGATCACTATGCCGTCAACGCCCATTGCTTGCGCAAGTGCAGCGTAATTGACCTTATTTAATTCCCAGCCAATGGATTCCTGATTTCCGAGACGTTGGCCGTGCATCACCATACCCATAGCTGCATCGTTCAATACCAGAAAAACAACGGGTAATTGTTGCTGCGCTGCTACGGTGATTTCTTGCGCGCTCATCAAATAAGAACCATCACCAACAATACATAAAGTAGGTGCAGTGCGATTTGCCACCGCCGAACCTATAGCCGCACCTATGGACCATGCCATGGAGCCGTAACCCATAGCTATGCGATAAAAGCCGTCACTATTGCTGCGAGTAAGGTAATGGGTCGCCCACGCCCAGCTGTTGCCAGCATCTACAAAAATACGAGTCTCTTCCGGCAGAGCGTGGGAGAGGTGGTTCATCAATCGCTGTGGCTTAACAGGAATCGCGTTGGAAGAACATTTTTCTGGCTCACGCAGAATTGCGTAACCGCCATTCACATTTTTTACGTTGGTTGAATGGAGCGTATCCCATTTTCTACCCCATTTACGCGCTTCGCGCACGCTGACCAGCAAGCGGGAAAAAATCGTTTCTATGTTGCCAAACACGTGCAAGTTGGCCATAGGCGAGCGGGTGAAATGTTCAATGGATGAATCAATATGAATTAATTTGGTATTAAGTAAGTCGCCTTTCCAGCCGCTGGTGCCGAGCTCTCCAAGTGCCGTTCCCACCGCCAAAATTAAATCGACTTCCGGGTCCTGAAGAAGCGCGTTCGCGCTCTCATGTCCGGCAAAGCCGTAAACACCGCGGTATTGGGGGTGCTTTTCGTCGATCCAGCTTTTACCCATTGGGCTGGTTACAAAACTCGCGCCTGTGAGGGTAATAAATTCCATAATTTGCTTGCTGGCTTTACCCACACCATTGCCGATGTAGAGCACAATATTATCGACCCGTCCTAACTTTTCGCAGAGGCGACCAATGGCATTTTCGTCGGACATTGCAAAATCGTGGATCAACAAATCGCTGTGGATGTGGGCATTTATAGTCGCTGGAGCGCGCAAAATATCGGCCGGAATGCTGATATGGGCAGGACCTTTAGGAACGCGATGAGCGGCCATAATGGCCGATACCAATTTGCTTTCAAGTTGTTCATGGTGGGATACAAGCGTATTGAACTGGGTGGCGTAGCGAAATATGCCGACAGTATCTATAGCAGTACAGCTGGATTCCTGAAGCGCACGCTTACCGAATTTGGGTAAGGGGGTTTGTGCGGTAATGACCAGCATGGGCACTTCATCTGCAGCTGCTGAAGCTACGCCTGTTAATAGATTAGTGGCTCCCGGGCCCGTAGTGCTACAGACCACGCCCATTTTGCCGGTTTCCCGATAATAACCGTCTGCCATAAATGCAGCGCCACACTCATGTCTTGCAACCACCAGACGTGGCCCACCTTTACGTTCGCTACGTGCAAGCGAATTTAAAAAGGGTTCAATCGCGCCACCAGGAACTCCAAATACCGTATCTATACCCATTTGAGTCAAGTAGCTGATGATGAGATCAGCGTAGGTGTCTTGATGGGCTTCTTGACTGGGGATCTCTAGCAGGCTTGAGGGAGGCGCAAAAGGGACAACGTTCAACATGTGCGGACCTATTCAATGGAAGTGATCCGTCACTTATTAAATGAGAAATGAGTCACACACTTTATATATTTGATGAAAAATGCGCCATGCATCAATTGACCGCTCAGGTCGGAAAATGGACGTTCTGTCGCATTAATTAAACTTTATGTCGCTTAAATAATCTTTTAGGGTTTTTAATGTATTACCTCGTCCGTTCTGATAGAGGTTAACAATTGGTTTTGCAAGCAAACGCCTGTTTTTTTTGTTCGCGTATGGCTTGGTGCGTTTTTGGAAAGCGAAAACGATTGTATTCCCATTGATACTGGCTTGGTGCAACGCGCACACAAAGTTCAACACTACTATTTAAGCCGGTAATTGAGCACACAGCATCATCGCTATAAATCGCTTCGTCAGCAGGAAGAACAACCATTTTAAAACCGCCGGGTACGCGCATAGCGAATACGCTAATCGCGGGGCTTTGGGTGCGGCTAATTAGGGAGTGCACCAGGCTCATGGTTAGGGTTTCTTGGCCGAAAAAGGGAGCAAACTCTGAACCAGCATCTTTTTTTGGAAGTTGATCCGGTAAAATTCCGACAATATTGCCTTGCTGCAAGGCTTTGAGGAGCATGAGCACTCCCTTTTTATTGGTGGGCGCCATATTAATATTGCATTTGCTGCGGCCACTCAAAATGAGTTTATCCAAGGCGGGAATAGCTACCGGTTGGTACATAGCAGTTAGTGGCGCGATGCTCGCCAGATAGGGAGCTACAACCTCCCAATTGCCCAGATGCGGAGCCAATACTATGAGGCCACGGCCTTTGGCAAGTTCTGCACGTAGCAGGTCTTCACCCTCAACGGCGACTATTTTCGATTGCAGCCATGCCCAGGAGTTGCGCCAAATAATGCTGACTTCTGCGGCTGTTTTAGCGGTTTCAATTAAGCTTTTGCGGATAAGAGTTCGGGTTTCACCTTGGGATAAGTGCGGGAAACAAGCGAGAATATTTTTACGTGTCACGCGGTAAGCGCGGCCTTTAACCAGATACATAGCTGTGCCTACCACCAAACCCAGCATACGGGCGACACCTAAGGGCAGCAGGGCCAGGAATTTAAAAACCTGAGGAACAATAATGTTTCTCATACTTCACCTTCGTAAAACGTTTAGGGCAGCTAAAGGAAACGACTGCATCGGCCGCGCTCAAGCGTCTGAAGCTAGTCGTTATTCGGTACTTATAGATCAAAGTCTGATGATGTACAGACTGATTGTCCTGAATTCCGTTTTTATTTTTGGTCTTGGCCAGAATAGCTATGACATGTTACAGCTTAAAAAAACGCTGGGGCCCAGCACGGGCAATGTCGCTGCCTATTCTAGGTTGGGGGTTAATAAATGTCTGTAAATTTTAATCGTCGAGAGTTTTGAGGGGTGAATCTAGGACTGGTAAATAGTTTATTAGTTTCTTAAATTCCCACGCTCTCACTATAGGTAGCAATTTATTTTCGTTGGGCAAAAATAAACCGGTAAATAGCCAGCCGCCTACCGGTTTATTTGTGTCAGATCTGAGGGTTTTCAGGTCTTCATGTTAACTAAATGTTATTCGGCCTCAATTATGTCAGTTGTTTGCGCAGGATGACTTTTTTTACCATCGGCGACATACATCATTACTAATGCCAAACTGGTCATGATCAAAAATCCGAGGGTCGTGGGAATTAATGTGTTGTTATAAAATTGTCCTATAGCTGTACCTATTACCATAGAAATAATAGAAGAAACCGAACCAATAATTGCTGAAGCAATTCCTGCTACGTGTCCCATAGGTTCCATGGCCATGGCATTTACATTGCCGAAAATTAATCCAAAACTAAAAAACAAAATGGCGGCATAAATCATAAACATCCACAGCTGAATCTCGGCTAGGCCGTGTAACGCGAGGAATACGATTGAACTCAAAATAATCGCTATAACAGCGCGTTTACTGATGTAATGCATGCCCCACTTTTCCACCAGGCGTGAATTGAATAGAGACGATATACCAAATACCAATGCCAGTAACCCGAAGTAAACGGTGAATAATTTACCTGTACCAAATTGGATTTGAAAAATTTGTTGCGAGGAATTGAGGTAGCCCATGAAGCTGCCAAAAAATAAACCCATGCATAAGGTGTAACCCATGGTAATCCGATTGAAAATCACTTCTTTAAAGCCGTCGCTAAAACCTGTGACCGTAAAAGGAATACGTTTTTCTTTTGGCAATGTTTCCTCCAGACGTAAAAAAATCCAGAGGCCTATAGCAATAGAATAAATGAGGTAGAGTACAAATACGTAGCGCCAGGATGCCATAAGCAAAATTGCTTGCCCAAGGCTGGGTGCAATCGCCGGTACCATAATAAAAATCATCATGACGAGAGACATTATTTTTGCCATTTCCCGACCGGCATATTTATCACGGACTACAGAAATAGCAGATACGTAGGGTCCCGCAACGCCAAGCCCCTGGATTGCACGTCCGACTAATAAGGTACTTATATCTTGCGCGAAAAAACAAATCACACTGCCACATAGGAAAAACAGAATACCGCTGTATAAGACTTTCTTACGACCAATCGCATCTGACAAGGGGCCGCAAATTAATTGCCCCACTGCCATGCCGAGAAATAATGCGCTAATGACTAATTGGATTTGATTGGGGTATTCCAATGGAATTTCTTGACTGATAATCCCAAGCGCTGGCAATAATGCGTCAATTGAAATCGCTACTATCGACATAAGTAAAGCGACTAGTATGGTAAATTCGGTAGATGAAATTTTTGAATGCTGAACAGGTTCTGATGAATTCATGCGCAAATCCGTGTCTATCTGTTAATCGTTAATAATTGTGTGTAGTTTATCAATGCGGGTATTTTCTCCCACGAGATAGGGGGGTTGAGCCTTTCTTGAAAACTTACACAAAATAGTCGAATGATGAGCCGATTAATCGACCGATGTTAAAAAAATAATTGGGGTTTAAAGTGCATCCTATTCCAGAAGGCTACGGTCGAGTCGCCGATGGCGATACTATCAGAGAAGACGACCTTGCATTGGGCAAAATCAGATCCATGTGTGGTCAAGAGAGTTACGGGTGGAAGCATGTCGCGCGAACTTTAATTGGCAAAGAATTTTTCGAGGGTGCTATAGAACTAGGTCATCCGTCCGTTCTAATAAGGAAGCTGAACTAGGGATCGATAATGCATATGTTCCCTCAAGAAATTGACTGGTGATTTGTGAAAATCAAGGGCTATACTGCTCACTTAAACATCAACTTAGGCTGTTTAAATGGTTATCGGCGAGTTCACGGGTTACCCTTCGGTGGGGCAGGGGGCTGCAAATTTGCAGTCTCCCAAAATCGCACATCCTGCGATTACTCTGGATGCAGAGCCCGATCCCAAAACTCCTCATCAATATGCGGTTACTGCCAAGCCTCAAGTTATTCCTCCGCCAGAGCGCCCCAGCGAAGCCAAAAGTGCTGCCAAAAAGCCCAACCAAAATACCGATCCTGTCAGTCGAGCTTTTCTGGCAGTAGCGGAATACGAAACTACCTATCACCGCATTGACGTTAGGGTTTGAATCGATCAATTAAAGCGGATCGATTTCACCGTTTTTTACTTTTACTCGATCACCTACCTGTAAGTCGCCTATGTCCTCATAATCAAATCGCTCCCTGTCACCATTTTCCAATGTGACTGTTACCCGGTATACATCTGTTTCGCTGCGTTTCGCCAATTTATGCCCTGCGACAGCGCCGCCAATTGCACCTGCGCCTGTAGCCACATCTCGTCCTGTGCCTTTACCAAACTGATGACCAAGCACACCGCCTATAACCGCACCTAAGACTGCACCGCTGCCGGACGATCTGGATTCGACTGAAACCAGTTCGATATCGCTCACGCGTCCATAATTCGCTGAGTCGCGAACAGATGAGTGTATTTTGTGGGAACTGCGCCGTGGTTCATCGTGGGTAGCGCAAGCGACCAGGGAAAGACAAGAAATAAGACAAATAATAAATGTTGAAATTTTCATAATAATCACTCCGTACTTTGAAGGAGTATTAACGCTAATCAAACTCACTTGATTGCTCTGTTCGGTATTTAGCTTAAATTTCTAAACCTCCGCTATTAGTTATGCGATTCAGAGAACAACTTGAGGGAGAACTCTGAAAATGTTGTGGTGCGCTGCCGTACAGATTGAGATTGAATCGCATCGCAAAATAGCTTTCGTTTAATTAGTAGCATTTGCAAAAAAATTGCATAAGTAGGGTGAAAAGGTGGAATGTTTTATTCAATGCACATGGAGTAATCATGCGTTTATCAACCTGTAATAGTTGCGGTCAGCTGGTTTATTTTGAAAATACTTCCTGCACACGTTGTGGTTGTGTCTTAGGCTTCGTTGCTGAAAATCTTGAAATGGAATCCTTTAAGCTGACTGAAGAAGGCCTGCTTAAATTGGTGGATAGCGACGAGGCATCACCGCTTTATAAATACTGCTCTAACGGAATTAATCACAATGTCTGCAATTGGGTGGTGCACGCAACCGAAACAAATGATTTGTGCATTGCATGCCGATTGAATAGAACCATTCCTGATTTGACTGTACCTGAAAATCGAGAATTATGGGCCAGAGTAGAAACTGAAAAGCGTCGTTTGATTTACAGTTTACTTGTATTCAATCTTCCGTTAACGCCAGAAAATTTAGATGCGCCAAAATTGGCGTTCGACTTTTTGGCTGATCCGGCCGTCCCGAGTGAAAAGTCACAACATGTTCTCACTGGTCATGCGAATGGATTAATTACGCTTAACATCAATGAAGCTGACCCTGCAACGCGCGAAAAAGTGCGCGAACAAATGGCAGAGCCCTACCGCACGTTGGTTGGACATTTTCGCCACGAATCAGGACATTATTATTGGGATCTTTTAGTTCGCGACTCAGAATGGCTGGAGCCAGTGCGCGAACTTTTTGGTGACGACTCGAAAGATTACAGTGAGGCGTTAAAAACTTATTATGACAATGGTCCCGTGGCGGATTGGCAGCTCAATTACGTCAGTGCTTATGCGAGTTCGCATCCGTGGGAGGATTGGGCAGAAACCTGGGCACACTATTTACATATCACTGATACCCTCGAGACTGCGCACGAATTTGGTATTAGCGTTCGCCCTCAGGTTTCCAACAGCAAAGAGTTGCAAACTAACGTGAGTATTAATGTGTACGACAGTAAAAATTTCAGTAACATACTCCGACATTGGCTACCTTTGAGTTACGCCTTAAATAGTTTAAGCCGCAGTATTGGTCATGAACACGCTTATCCTTTTGTGTTGGCTGAACCAGTGATTAAAAAATTGGATTTGGTGCATCGTATTATTCAAAAGGGATTTGACGAGGGTGTGGTTTCTGCCTAGGCATAAACTCCTGCTCAGTCTGTGGAGAAAATTGAGATGCTGATTAACTGCGTTGCCTACCAGGAAGGCAAAAAACTCTGCGACATTCCCGTTGAAGATATTAGTGAATATGTAAAACACCCCGATTGCTTCGTATGGGTCGCGCTAAAAGATGCGGAGCCAGCTGAGCTCGCGAAAATGCAAGAAGAATTCTCTTTACATGAACTGGCTCTTGAAGACGCACAAGTAGGACATCAGCGTCCAAAAATTGAAGAGTACGGTGAATCTTTATTTGCGGTTATGCATGTACTGGAAATGCGGAGTGGAGAAATTCATGTCGGTGAGGTAGATGTATTCGTCGGCAGTAATTATGTTCTCTCTGTTCGCAATCGCAGCCAACAAAATTTTCTGGGGGTGCGCGAACGTTGTGAGCGAGAACCCCATCATCTTATGTTGGGTTCAGCGTTTGTTCTCTACGCATTAATGGATGCGGTGGTGGATAGATATTTCCCTATAGTTGATGCTCTTGAGTCTGAACTTGAAGTTATTGAAGAACAGATTTTCACTAAAGGATCGCAGCGCGACAATATTCAAAAGCTGTATCAACTCAAACGAAAAGTCATAGTGTTAAAACACGCTGTCAATCCCTTATTGGAAGCTGTCGGAAAGCTTGATGGCGGACGTGTGCCAGCAATAGTAGTTAACACCAAAGATTATTTTCGTGATGTGCATGACCATCTTTATCGCATTAACGCTTCAATAGATTCGATTCGCGACACTATAGCAACAGCTATTCAGGTTAATTTGTCCATGGTTGCCATTGACGAAGGCGAAGTTAATAAAAGACTTGCCGCATGGGCCGCAATTTTTGGTGTTGCAACAGCATTCGTAGGTGTATGGGGAATGAATTTTCAATTTATGCCGGAACTTAAATGGAAGTATGGCTATCCTGTAGCAATTCTCGTAGTGTCTACCGTCTGTAGTTATTTGTATTATCGCTTTAAAAAGTCTGGCTGGCTTTAAATGTTAATCTCGCTTTAATGAAAGCCATTTTGAAAATAACTAGCGCTCTGTAGGTTTCCATTTTCGGAATTAGTGGGGCTGTATTTCACAAAACAATAAAAGAGAAAGCTCACAAGCAGAATTAACGCGACATAAAAGGGAGATTAGGCGCCCTTATTTTTATAATTCATTTTTATGGCGTGAAACTCCCTCGAAATAGCTTCTAGCTGCATGTACAGTCCACGCCTCCATAACTAACTAAGGAAATAACAGGTATGTTTAGAAGGCTATACATTTCAACTTGTTTTGCGAGTTCGGTAGTTGCTTTATTTGTCGCTTCTAACGCAAATGCAGATGATCCGGCCTATCAACAACAGGCTTGTCCCGACACTTACTACGCGGCAAGAGAAGCCAGTTGTAAACAGGCGGCTCAGCAAATATATGCTGCTGATTCCTCTGACTGTAAGTACTATGCGGCAGGAGGAGGTGCAGTCGGAGCGGCAGGACTAGGGTATGCTGGGTGGGCTCTCGCTTCTGGTGGCCCTTTTGGTTTAACCGCTTTGGCAGTTGGCGCGGTAGGTACAGGTGCTGGCATATTTGGGTCCTCGTCTTGCTACAACGATGCTACGGTGATGAGAGATTTAAATGTCGCATCATGTGAGTACAGTACTGCGCAATTAAAGCTCGCCTGCTATGACCGTAATAGACAACAACCGAGGGGCACAAGCTCACAAAGTGCAGGGGGCGGTGGTGATACGGGGTCAAGCGGTGGAAATAATTCTGGCGCTGGCAATAACAGCGGCGGTGGCTATCAGAGCTCTCCAATCGTGCCTAAAGGCAGAGTGGGTAGAATAGATATATTTTGATATGGAGTTTTAAAAATTCGTACTTTTCATTTCATTTCCCCACTAGCCTTATTGGCAGTGGGGACTTTTTACATTCTCAAGCCTACTCCAGAAGCTCCCGCTTCTGCGCCTGGAGTTTCCGTTCGGAGTGTGAATGGAGAATCTTCCTCCATTGCTGCGCAGCAACCCGAAAGCCATCACCAATTAGTTCAGGCGTCATCTTCTGATAGCAAAAAACCAGATTCCAGATTCTCTTCCAAAGAGTACCAAGAATTGGAAGCTTGGCTACTTGATCGTGGTTATGATTCGTATAGCAATAGAGGTGATTACGAAAGTTATTCTGATGAAACTCTTTCAAAGCTTGCAAAAACTGGTGACCTGAAAGCAATTGGCCTGTTGATCCCCAAATATATGGAAAAGGGAGATAAAGAAACGGCGACTAGGTTGATGAATACGGCAGTTGTTTATGGATCGATTGTGCATTTGGATAACTTAACGATTTACTCAGCTCCAGACTATACAAATGATAAAACTGAGGAATCGCGACGACCTGCTGCGTTGGAAACGCTTGCGCTTACGAAAGTGATGGCATTAAGGGGCGATAAATCATTATCTGAAGTTTCCGCAAACAGTTTTATCAAAAGCTACAAGCGGAAGTACAATACTGACTTAACGCTAAGCGAAGAAGAAAGAAAGATAGTCGATCAGCGTGCGAAGGACATATATGACGATTTTCAGCAAGTTCGAAGATCATTGGGGCTTGGCGATTTCGATAACTCCACCCCAGCTTCGGTGAATAAGTTCTTCGGTTCCAGTAAATAAGGAGCCGAAGAACTTCTATCATCATTCAACAATCATTCGTTTAAATAGCGATACAATATTTTTTGAAGCGCCCGTGCCAATATTCAAATCGAAAGAATTTACCAATTCCCATCCATCGCGACCCATCCTATTAAGATCCTCGGTAAATCTTTCGGCATCTATCTCTCCTGTTTGACGAAGAAAATGGGTTTCTATCGGAAAAACAACTGTTTTGTACTCATATTTCATGAAGCGCTCCTTGTGGGTTCAGAAAAAATTTAAAAGTATTTTATCGCAAATCGGAATTTTCATATTCGGTAATTTCACCAGAAAATTGCCGAATACAAAATTATTTTTGAATAGGCGGAACGGCTCGGGTAATCTGTAGGGTGTTGGCTGCAGCATTCGTAGGGGTGTAGGGAATGAATTTTCAATTTATACCGGAGCTTAAATGGAAGTATGGCTATCCTGTAGCAATTCTCGTAGTGTTTACCGTCTGTAGTTATTTGTATTATCGCTTTAAAAAGTCTGGCTGGCTTTGATAGCTAACTTAAATTGATTGGCCAATTAAAAATGGTTAAGGTTCCGTAGGTTTTCCATCTTTTGCTTTAACTACATTCCGGGTTGCCTTAAAAGCAGAATAGGCGCTACGGGCAAATTGAAACAGAGAGAATCCGTAACGGAGTGATTTAAATGCCTGTATGCCAAGAGCAGCCCCAGCAAATCTACTAATTAGATGATGAGTACCAGGATTGGACAAAAACTTCATAGTTGCACTGCGTGGAAAATACTGATTTTGTGGATGCAAAAGTTTGTGCTCAAGTAGCCGCCTATTCAACTGCAGACGGGTTTGTAAGTCCTCTCGTTTTTCGGCCAAGGACTTGGTAGGCGCTTCAATATTTACTGAAGCGGATTCCGTATTAAATTCTACTTCAGCTACTTCACTCATAATGCGCTCTTGATTAAATCAATATCAGCAGCCAGTTCTGCTCGGGTAGCAGCAAAACTTTTCTCTCCTAAAGCAGCAAGAGAACGAATTTTTAATGCAGCCCAACTCAATGCAACTATATAAGTCAAAATTAAACCAACGAAAACGTGGATTCGATATTGCGTGTCCCAGCTCAACGCTATAGCGAATAAACCCAGGAAAAAAATTAGGCATAAAAAACATGCAAACCCCATTAGTGTTAACGCAATGATCTTGCTTAGCCGCTCTTTCTCCTGTTGCCATTCAACCTGAGCCAGCTCAGCATGCAGAGACACTTGTGCAAAAATAGCGCTGCTGGCCGAGCGCAATAAACCTAAAAGTTGTAAAGGATTTATTGCGCTGGCATCCGTGCCAGAGCGGGAGCCCGTAAATAACTCCAAAATCATCTTCAACATAATATTAGTCGCGACGAGAAACTAAAAATCCAACAAGCAAGCCGATAGCTGCGCCCGCACCAATAGCTACCCATGGTTGCTGGTGTACATACTCATCTGTTGCGGCTGCACTAGTGCGAGCTTTTTGGGCAATGTTGCCGCTCACGTTTTCAAGTGATTGTTTAGCTGCATCAATTCGAGTACTCAATGAGCGTTTAGCTTTGTTCAAATCCTCACCTGTTAAAGAGGTTGCCTGCGCTACCAAGTCTTCAATGTCGCTTAAAAAGTGTTTGAACTCAGTAGATATACCGTTTGGTTTGCCGCTTGAAGCGTCAATTTTTTTGACATTGGTTTGCATAATAGTAGTCCTATTAATGAATGTTAAAAATGATGGTAAAAAAATAACATGCCGACATTCATTGATTGATATATGCCGAGCTAGATAGATATTGATCCCCACCTAAAATATCGTCTGTGCGTCAACGCACATAAACTATTCCCATCAACGAGTCGATTTTTTTGTAGGGTCTATGTAAATAAAAATCATAAAAAATACGACAATAAATAAAATAGATTTTAAAAATAAAACAAATAATTTTATAGAATTTACGGTGTTTATTGTCTGAATAGCTTGAAATCACAGTGATAGCGAAATAATTCTTCAAGCTTCCAAATAAAATTTTAAGAAAAATAAAATTAGTTTTTGGGTGTGGTATCGCACTGACTATAGACGTTTAAAAATTAAAACTGTCAACTCAAACAAAGCTATTAGATTGTTTGAAAGCTTTTACGAATGAGAGATGTTTTACATGTCATTCTTGGGTTTAAGGGTGTTTAGAAAAACAAATTATTATTGAGGAACACTATCATGGTCTGGAAAATTAAACAGTTAAGGACAGAGCGCACATGCTCTGCCATAAAATCAACCATTGTTGCGGCAGCAGCCAGTTTCTTATTTGTAGCCTGCTCGTCAAATCCGCAGCCTCCCACACAGCAAATAACTGCAGCTGAATCTGCAATATCTCATGCTGAGCAAGCGAGAGTCGCCGATTACGCTTCACCCGAATTATCTGAAGCGCGCGATAAACTTGCATCAGCACGTGATGCGGTTGCCAAAGATGAAATGACTAAAGCTGCTCGTTATGCCGAACAGGCAAAACTGGATGCAGATTTAGCAGCCGCGAAAGCAGATGCTGCTAAAGCTAAGGCTGTTAATGATGAGCTCGTTAAAGGCACTACTGCCGTGAAAGAAGAACTTCAACGTACCCCAGGAGTTCAATAATGAAAAACTCAAATCATATATTTAAAAACTTAAGTGTTTTTGTGTTGAGCGCAGCTTTAATGACTGCCTGTGCAACATCTTCAAAAACTCCGTCAGAAGTTACTGAAGTTCGTAATAAACTTCAACGGTTACAAAACGATCCTCAATTAGCGAGTCGCGCCCCCGTTTCATTAAAAGAAGCTGAAGATGCTGTGCGCGCTGCGGAAAAATTGCCAAAAGAAAAAGGTGAGCTTAGTCATTTAGTATGGGTAGCAGATCGTAAAATTGACATTGCAGCCGCGCAAGCTCAAGCACGTTATTTGGAAGATCAGCGTAAGGCTCTCGCCGAAGATCGTGAAAAATCTCGTCTCAACGCACGTACTCAAGAAGCTGATGCCGCAAAACTGGATGCTGAAGCTGCGCGCAAGCAAGCTGAAGATTTACAACGTCAAGTTGCAGAGCTAAATGCGAAAGCAACAGATCGTGGGTTAGTTGTGACTCTGGGCGATGTTTTATTTGAAACGGGCAAAGCTGATTTGAAAGGCGGGGCTGCGGTAAATCTTGCAAAACTTTCCGCATTTCTAACGCAACACCCTGACCGCACTGTAACCATTGAAGGCCACACCGACAGTGTGGGTAGCGAAGAATACAATCAGGGGCTATCGCAGCGTCGTGCGAATTCAGTGCAACAATTTTTGGTATCGCAAGGTATTGCTGCCAGTCGCTTAACTGCTGTAGGTAAGGGTGAGAATTTTCCGGTAGCCGGTAATGATGATAACGCAGGTCGACAAATGAATCGTCGAGTGGAAGTTGTCATAGCTAATTCAGTTACCGCTCAATAACTAGTTTTTTTACTGAATCATAACTCGGCATTGAGTCGAAGGAGAATTTTATGAGTCTCGGAACAATTTTACTGATTGTTTTAATCCTGTTGCTTGTTGGTGCTATACCCGCTTGGCCACATAGTCGCAGCTGGGGTTATGGCCCAAGTGGTGGTTTGGGTTTAGTTGTTGTGATTCTGCTCGTCCTGGTATTAATGGGTCGAATTTGACGCTCAGGGAGCAAGATAGTTTCTTGCTCCCTTTCTTCGATATTGATAGTAATTAGATATTTTAATTTAAGCTTTTGATGCGATAAAAACTCGCCACCTATAACCCAAGTTAACTAGTAAACCTAGCTGAAGAGGAACCGTAAGGTGTTTTATGAAAACTACTGTAGAGAATTCTTCGATCTCCGAACAATTGAGTCCGCAGCCAGCTAATGCACCTGTAGGTAGAGTGTCCTATTTTCAACCACCCGCATCACCTTATTCAAGAACACCCACAATGGAGCAATTAATTATGAAAGCACTATTAAAAAATATACCTGTATTCTTAATGACGGTAGCGCTAATTTTTCTTGTGTCCTGTAGCTCTGAACCCAAGCGTGAAAGTGCAGGCGAGTACCTGGATGACACAGTGATTACCACTCGTGTTAAGGCTGCGATAATTGCGGATGATTCATTGAAAGCGTCTGAAATTAATGTGGAAACTTATAAAGGCGTAGTGCAGTTAAGTGGTTTTGTAAGTTCCTACGGAGACAAATCCAGAGCTGTGAAAGTCGCGAAAGAAGTAAAAGGCGTGGATTCAGTTAAGGATGACCTACGCGTTAAATAAATTGAGGGCTCGAATTAAATTCGGCTCTTTAAATAAGTTTCACACCTGCTTCTCGTGTGAGATGTCATGTGAATGGATGATGTTGATAATATTGTTGGGAAAATGATTATGAATACGACTGCTGGTTTAACAGATATTCCTACCTTGCGCGCTCATGCGCGTGAAAATGTAGAACAGGGCGCGATTACTCCCAGTTATAGCGCTGATCGCCTTGAAGTGATTAAGTTACTAAACGAAGCCTTGGCTACGGAGTTAACCTGTGTTTTGCGATACAGATGTCATCATTTTATGGCCCGTGGAATAAATTCAAGAAGTATTGCTGCCGAATTTTTGGCCCACTCTAATGAAGAGCTTGCTCATGCGGATCAAATAGCGGCCCGTATTGTACAGCTAGGTGGGGAGCCCGACTTCTCACCGGATAGTTTGACATCCAGAAGTCACGCTGAATTTACCAACGGTGGATCTCTCGCAAAAATGATTAAAGATAATTTGATCGCGGAGCGAGTTGCTATTGATAGCTACCGCGAGATGATTCAATACATTGGCGATCGTGATTCAACTACAAGTCAACTGTTGAAAGGCATTCTCGCTGTTGAAGAGGAGCATGCGGACGAACTGGCAGATTTGATGCAGGATCACGCTGGCTAATCAAGTTGCTGACCGAAGTTCATGTGTTCTATAGCGCACAGAGAACTCATCAAGTTTTAGTGATCATAGGCTCGCATGTATAGAAACGTTTAAGGTTTCTAAAAAATAAGTTGTTATTCAGGAGTAACTATATGTTAGAAACATTTGCCGTTGTTTTTATTCTACTCTGGGCTTTAGGCCTTATAACATCTTTTGCTATAGGTAATTTAATTCATATTCTTCTTGTATTGGCTATTGTCACTATTTTGATTCGGGTAATCACGAGTAGAAGGCTTTGATTATCAAACCACTTATTTATTAGTTAATTAAGCGAGGAAAAATATATGAGTATTGCACGTATACTAGGCATCGTATTATTGGTCGCAGGTGCTTTAGGCCTTGCGTATGGTGGCTTTAGTTTCACTAAGGAAACGCATAAAGCTGAAATAGGCTCATTAAAGTTGAGCGTGGATGAAAAAGAGCACGTTAACGTACCCACCTATGCCGGAATAGGTTTAATTATAATTGGTGGATTGTTACTCGTGGTGCCGAGAAAGGTCTAGCATTTACCAGTATCTTTCTTCAGATTTAAGTTGTAATCTTATAAAGCGGGATTCACTTTCTAATCAGGAGAAATACCATGAGTAAAGCTCAAGATAGCAAAAAAGAAGCAAAAAAACCTGCAAGCAAAACCGCTAAAGAAAAGCATGATTTGAAAAAGGCAAAAAAAGCAGAGAATGCTCGTAAAGAATTTTAAAGTAGTTTCTCTGTAGCACAGTTGTTTTTATAAAGCTTTATGTTGAATCCCGAATAAGCCCTAATGCAAAATGCATTGGGGCTTTTTATTTGTCACCAAATCGGTAAATAATTTTGGCTTCTATTCTAATAGTATGAGATTTTAAGCGCGATGTTTAGAATTTGGCCTTTTGGGAAAAAATGAAATGGCACATTGGAAGATTTTAACTTGCGTTTCCGGCCATGAGGATTATAGTTAATCAGGTTAGTAGTCTGTCTGTTCGAAGGGATAATAGCCTTTCACCCTCAAAATTTCGCGGGATTAAAGCATAAGGTGTGTCCTGTGCCAAAGGTTTCTCCCTTCATATAAAGTCATACGCGGCGCTTCGGTAAGGCGCGATTGTAGTGATTTTTTTGCTCTTGTGATTTGTGCTTATTTAATTTGTTGAATTGCGCGCTCAATATTGTACCGGCAATGGTGCAGGTTTTGCCTGGCGCCTCTATACACTTTTGCCTCCAATCATCATTAATGCGATAGCTTTAAACCAAAGATATTCTTCATACATTGATTTGCAAATTTGCAAAGAAATAGCGAGGAGTCGCATGAAATTATATAAAGAGCTTGGGCCTATACAAGGCTTGGCTATAAACACTCCCTATCTACTTTTGTGGTCTGCTTTGCCTGTGCTAGCGGAACCTGTTTCGTACAACATGACGCAAGGAGCAACACATATCAGTCATGCTGTTTACAACCTGCACATGACTATTTTTTACATTTGTTGTGCCATCGCATTTGTCGTCTTTGGATTAATGTTTTGGTCGATTGTTCATCATCGTAAAACGCGGGGTGTAGAACCGGCACAATTCCATGGCAGTTTAAAAATGGAATTATTATGGACAGCGATTCCCGTCCTTATTTTAATTGTCATGGCTATTCCCGCGAGTAAAACATTGATAGCAATGGAAAATACCGAGAACTCAGAAATTACGGTTTTAATTACTGGTTCGCAATGGAAATGGCATTACAAATATCTTGAGTATCCCATTGAATTCTATTCGTTACTGTCAACACCCCACGAGCAAATTAACAATACCGCTGAAAAAAATGACAACTATTTGCGTGAGGTAGATCGTCCCTTGGTGTTGCCAACTGGCAGAAAAATTCGATTCTTAATGACATCTGATGATGTTATTCATTCCTGGTGGTTGCCCGCATTTGCTATTAAAAAAGATGCAAACCCTGGCTTTATTAATGAGGCCTGGACACAGGTAGATGAGCCGGGAACCTACCGCGGCCAATGCGCGGAATTATGCGGAAAAGATCACGGCTATATGCCAGTTGTAGTTGAGGTAAAGACGGCGGCTGATTTTGATATTTGGGTGCAACAACAAATAGAAGCGCAAGCCCAGGCGAAAATTTCAGAGCAATCACTGGAGCCGTTAGGGCGTGATGAGTTAATGGCATCCGGACAAAAAGTCTACGAAGCGCGCTGCGCTCCCTGTCATCAGGTTACCGGTCTTGGAATTTCTGGCGCTTTTCCTGCGCTTAAAGGAAGCCAAATGGTTGTGCATGATCTTGCTGCGCATTTGCATCGCGTTATTTTTGGCAAAGACGGTACGGCTATGCAAGCGTTTGGAAAACAATTGAGCCCAGCAGAAATTGCAGCTGTTATTACCTATGAACGCAATTCATGGGGCAATGACACAGGTGATTTGGTGCAAGCAAAAGATGTCCTCGCAGCCATGCAGGCGAAGGAGTAATTCATGAGCACGAGCGATAATCCAACCAATCTTTCAGCAGACCATGCAGACCATGCAGATCATAAGGCTCATGGTATTACACGTTGGCTATATACCACCAACCACAAGGATATAGGCACGCTCTATTTATTTTTTTCGCTGCTCATGTTTTTTATTGGTGGCAGTTTTGCCATGGTAATTCGTGCAGAATTATTTAAACCGGGCCTGCAATTAGTTGATCCCTTATTTTTTAATCAAATGACAACCATTCACGGTTTAGTAATGGTGTTCGGCGCGATCATGCCCGCATTTGTTGGCCTCGCAAATTGGTTGATACCTATGATGATTGGTGCCCCGGACATGGCACTACCACGCATGAATAATTGGAGTTTCTGGATACTGCCATGTGCGTTTATCGTTTTACTTTCAACCCTTTTTATGAAAGGTGGCGGCCCTGCTGCTGGTTGGACTTTTTATGCTCCGCTCTCCACAACTTACAGTGGCGATAGCACAGCGTATTTTGTATTCGCAGTACATTTACTTGGCATATCGTCAATCATGGGTGCGATGAACGTCATCATCACTATTTTTAATTTACGTGCACCCGGTATGACATGGATGAAGCTTCCGCTATTTGTATGGACCTGGTTGATAACCGCATTTTTATTAATCGCAGTTATGCCAGTGCTAGCAGGAACCGTGACTATGGTGTTAACCGATAAATATTTTGGCACCAGTTTTTTTAATGCAGCGGGTGGTGGCGACCCGGTTATGTTCCAACACATTTTTTGGTTCTTCGGTCACCCGGAAGTGTACATAATGATCTTGCCTGCCTTCGGTATTATTTCGAGCATAGTGCCCACCTTTGCTCGCAAACCTTTATTTGGCTATACCTCCATGGTGCTGGCCACTACGAGCATTGCGCTGCTGTCATTTATTGTGTGGGCTCATCATATGTTTACGACCGGCCTACCGCTCGCTGCTGAATTATTTTTTATGTATAGCACCATGTTGATTGCAGTGCCCACGGGTGTGAAAGTATTTAATTGGGTAGCGACTATGTGGCGTGGCGCTATGACGTTTGAAATACCTATGATGTTTGCGATTGCTTTTATAGTGTTATTTACCATAGGCGGTTTGTCTGGATTGATGTTAGCGATGATTCCCGCCGATTTTCAGTATCAGGATACCTATTTTGTTGTAGCACATTTTCATTATGTGCTGGTAACCGGCGCATTATTTTCCATCATAGCAGCTGCTTATTTTTGGCTGCCAAAATGGACTGGCGTCATGTACGACGAGCGCCTTGGGCAATGGCATTTTTGGTGCTCTCTCATTTCGGTGAATTTATTATTTTTCCCTATGCATTTTGTTGGTCTTGCAGGAATGCCACGACGCATTCCTGATTATGCGTTGCAATTTTCCGGTTTGAATATGTTTATCAGTATCGGTGGCTTTTTATTTGGTTTATCGCAATTGTTATTTTTGTGGGTGGTGATTAAAGCTACGCGAAAAAAAGGCCCGCCAGCGAGTGCTCGTGTATGGGAAGGGGCAGAGGGTTTGGAATGGACACTACCGTCACCTGCACCCTATCACAGTTTCCAAACGCCCCCGGATCTAAACACTAATGTAAGGCATTAATGGAGGTCGCATGGGCTTGCATAAGCCTCTTTTACGTAAACTTCTTTTTATATGTGTTGGTATGTTTGCGTTTAGTTTCGCATTAGTGCCCCTGTATTCAGTTTTTTGTAAATTGACGGGAATTAACGGAAAAGTTTCTTTAGCTCCCGCTATTGCGGCAACTGTGCTTGAAGCGGAGCGCGATATAAAAATGGAATTTTTGGCGCAGGCGGATAAATCTATTCCATGGAATTTTTCGCCGGAGGTGGCGCAGGTAAATGTTCATCCTGGTGAAAAAAAAGAAATTAATTTTCGGGTAGAAAATTTGACGGCAGAAGCCATGGTAGCGCAGGCAGTGCCTTCTGTTTCACCGGGGCAAGCAGCACAGTATTTAAAAAAAATGGAATGCTTTTGTTTTACTGAGCAACCATTAAATGCTCATGAAAGTAAATTGATGCGATTGCAATTTTATGTGGACCCGGCGTTACCAAAAGACTTGCACACGATTACCTTGTCTTACACCTTGTATAGAGTTCCGAATCCATAATGTTTTGAAAAGCTCAAATGTCATGCAGTATAGGAGTTGATAAAATGGCGACTCGAATTGAAAGATATTATGTTCCTGCGCAAAGTTCCTGGCCAATTATAGGTGCACTTGCCTTATTTTTATTGGGGTACGGTGCGGCGCATCTTGTTAATGATTATTCCCATGCCCAATCGGGGATTGGTTTTTATTTGCTATTAGCAGGTGCGGCATTGCTGTTTTATATGTTGTTTGGTTGGTTTGGCAATGTTATTCGCGAATCCATGGCAGGACTTTATAGCGAACAAATGGATCGTTCATTTCGCCAGGGAATGAGCTGGTTTATTTTTTCAGAGGTGATGTTTTTTCTCGCGTTTTTTGGTGCTCTGTTTTATGCACGTACTATTTCAGTCCCCGACTTAGCGGGCGCACGCCATGCTGCGACATCCACCATACTCTGGCCCGATTTTGCGGCTATGTGGCCACTGCTAAAAACACCCGGTGGTGCAGAAACCCAGGCTATGCCGTGGCATGGCGCGCCACTTTATAACACCCTTATTTTATTGTCATCCTCCGTGACCTTGCAGTTCGCACATATAGCAATGGAGCAGGGGAAACGCACGCAATTAAAATTATGTTTACTGCTCACTATTCTTTTGGGTATTTGTTTTTTAATGATGCAAGTTGGTGAGTATTTGCATGCTTATCGTGAATTGGGTCTGCGTTTGAATTCGGGTGTTTATGGCAATACTTTTTTTATGCTTACCGGATTTCACGGTCTGCATGTCACTTTGGGCGCTATTATTTTAACGGTGGTTTTTTTGCGAATTATAATTAAAAACCATTTTACCCAAGAGCACCATTTTGCATTTCAGGCGGCGTCATGGTACTGGCATTTTGTGGATGTTGTGTGGCTTAACTTATTTGTATTTGTGTATGTACTTTAAAACGGATTGGGGTTGGGTGTGATTAATCCAGTTGCCAATGCAATCAAAATACAGGCCACAATTAATAGGGAAAATAACAAGCGGCGGCCAAGAAATTTGGTCATTTTGGGAGCTTTTCCGTCATTTTTGATCATGTAATAAAGCGCGTAAAACAAATTAAAAATGACAATGAGCAGGAGAATAATCAACAGGATTTTGAGCAACATAGCGCAGCACCTCGTTTGGCTAAGCTCGAAATCCGAGCTTGTATCATGTGAGTTTTGAGAGCCTGTGTATGCAAATTATAGCGTTAAATCGGCGTTGGACTATTTACATCAGATGGCTGGTAGCACTGCTCATAATAGTTGGGTTGTTAGTAGGGCTTGCGATTTGGCAGTTGGAGCGAGCTGCGTCTAAAACCCGGTTGCTGAAACATTTGAGTGTTCTTCAGCAGCAAGGTGCAGTTTCTATTGGCGATTGGCAAACTCTTGCGCCCGACCTAGCCGATGGTATGCGAGTGAATAGTCACGGTCGTTGGTTGGCGCCACAAGTGTGGTTGGTTGACAATCAAATGGTAAATGGTCGGATTGGTTACGACGTCGTAGTTCCCGTTCAATTGAATGGTGGCAAGCAAGCTGCGCTTGTAAATTTGGGTTGGGTTGCTGCGCCAATGGATCGCGTGCAATTACCTGTAATTGATATTCCCGGTGAAATCCAGATACAAGGTATTATTCGTAGTCATTGGGGTGGGCTTAGCCTGGGGCAACAAAATATAGAAGATAAAAGCCTTTGGCCCATGCGTATTCAAAAAGTAGATATTGAAAAATTGAATGCCTATTTTAATACGCCTCTTTACCCTGCCATTATTTATCAGCTACAAAATTCTCCATACCAGATTCATTATCAGCCAATAATTATGTCACCTGAACGTCATCGGGCTTATGCATTGCAATGGGCATTGCTGGCACTGGCAGTTGTAATTATTGCAGTGGCCGCGAGCGCCAAACCTGTTCATGCAGAATCGTCTGTCAAAACAGGAGCAATACAATGACGCGCGCTATTCACAAAAATACATTTCTGCTGCTATTTTTTTTATGTTGCAGTTTGCCTGTATTGGCGGCCAAGCTTGCATTGGAATTTGGTTGGTTTACACCAGGAGTTACCAGCAAAGGTCAATGGTTTAAAACAGAAATAAAAATTTTACCTAGTATCAATTCAGCGACACCTACTAATCAACGTTGGCATTTAGTGTATGTGCAGCCGAAAGAATGCCATCAATCCTGTGAAATCGCGCTCTATACATTACAACAACTTTACAGTGGATTGGCCGCGCGTCAGGAACGTGTGGATGTCTCCGTTATTGCCGAGCGGGCACCGCTGCAATTGACAAATTTTCGTGATCTTTTCTGGCAAACTTATGCGATCACTGAGTCATCGCTTGAAAATCAAATCGTGTTAGTAAATCCACAGGGCGTAGCTTTATTGCATTACCCGGTTGCGGCTGATTCCTTTGCTATGGTGAAAGTTGCCAAAGATATACGAACAGATTTATTGCGTTTGCTTTCTTTTGAACGAAATGGAAGCTAAGGATGTTTAAGTGGCTGATCAATATTGCAATAGTGCTCGCTTTAAGCACAATTTTACTAGGCGCCTACACGCGTCTTACGGATGCTGGTTTGGGTTGTCCCGATTGGCCCGGTTGTTACGGTTTTTTGGCTGTGCCAAAACAAGCGGCGCAATTGGCTGAAGCGCAAGCGCGTTTCCCTCAGGCAAAAGTTGAAACCCATAAAGCGCATAATGAAATGTTTCATCGTTATGTGGCCGGGCTTTTAGGTTTGAGTGTGTTAGCAATTTTTGCAACCAGTTTATGGTGTAAAGAGCGACGTGTTTTCACCGGATTTTTATTGTTATTAGTGATAATGCAAGCCGCACTCGGTATGTGGACCGTCACGTTGAATTTATTACCTGTGGTAGTGCTGGCACATTTATTAGGTGGGTTCGCGCTGTTCAGTTTATTAGTACTTTTGCGTGTGAGACTTAATAACACGCCAATACCGGGTACCGAATTTCCATTAAAAAACTTACGTTTTTTGGCGTGGCTGGCATTAGTCGTTTTACTTGTACAAATTTCATTGGGGGTTTGGACCTCATCAAATTACGCTGCGCTAGCTTGTCATCAATTACCCTTGTGCGAATCTGGCTGGCAGGAACGCTTCAATGCGGCTGCTGCGTTTCATTTGCCATGGGGTCATTCAACTTATGAATATGGTGTTTTAACTTACGATGCACGTTTGACTATTCATGTATTGCATCGCATGGGTGCGCTTATCACGCTTATTGTGGTTGGAACTTTCACATTTTTGGTGTGGCGAAAATCCTCCACAAAAAAATTGCAGCGTCTTGCGCTGGGTGTTGCAAGTTTGCTGATATTGCAAGTGTGCCTGGGAGTTATCAATGTAGTGGCATTTTTACCCTTATTAAACGCACTCGCTCACAATGTGATTGCGGCTAATCTATTAATGCTGCTGGTTGTATTTATTAATGAATTTTATCGCGTGCAATTGATTAAATCTTAGTGTGGAGGTGTGTATGGCACAGTTCAATACGCAGGCCCATTCGCTGCTATCCGCAGTTAGCGTTGGTCATTGGCGCGATTACTACCAACTCACTAAACCAAAAGTTGTGGCACTTCTTGTGCTCACTGCGTGGGTAGGAATGATGTTGGCTACGCCGGGCTTACCCAACGCATTTCTAGTGCTTATGGCGAGCGCGGGAATTGCTCTGGTATCTGCAGCTGCCGCTGCCTGCAATCATATTCTTGATCAAAAAATTGATGCGCAAATGGCTCGGACCCATCATCGCCCTTTACCCAAAGGGCGCTTGACTACAGCGCAGGCAAGCAGCTTTGCACTGCTGCTAGCGGTAACAGGGTTTGCAATATTGCTATCGGCTGTTAATACACTAACTGCTTGTTTAACGCTTGCGGGTTTACTCGGTTATGCGGTGATTTATACGGCATTGTTAAAACGTTCCACACCGCAAAATATTGTGATTGGCGGTCTCGCTGGTGCATTACCTCCGCTATTGGGTTGGTGTGCAATAACGAATAATGTTGATCCCAAAGCACTTCTGTTGGTGATGATTGTATTCAGCTGGACTCCACCGCATTTTTGGGCGCTTGCAATCCACCGGCGCGATGATTACGCCAAGGCTAATATTCCCATGTTGCCTGTCACGCACGGCATAGAATTTACTAAAACACTTATTTTGTTTTACACCATTTTATTATTTGTTACTTGTCTGCTGCCTTATTTGGTGGGTATGTCTGGTTTCATTTATTTGGTGAGCGCGTCTTATTTAAACCTAAGATTTATTTTAATGGCCTGGAAATTGAAATTTAATCCTGGGCCCACTACAGCGATGCAGACATTTCGCTTTTCAATTACACACCTGATGACACTTTTTTTGGTGTTATTGGTAGACCATTATGTTAATTGGCAGCTTGTATAAATACTATTAATGAATAGTTGAAGGTGAAAGCCTATGCGACATTCAAAAGTCTCTTTTTTTGCTTTAGTAGTGTTTTTAATGCTGGCCTATTTGGGTTCGATGCGATTAAATTTTGCCGCAGAGACTTTTTCTGAATTACAACTACTTCCAAAATCGCAGCCTCTTATAAGTTTTGTTTTAAGCGATGGAACCTCCTACGATTACACTGGAAAAAATTTGGTGAATAAATGGAGTCTTATTTTTTTTGGCTTTACGCATTGTCCGGATATTTGTCCGCTGGATGTAAAGGTATTAGGTGATGTGTTGGCATTACAGGATGCGCAAGCGCAAAATTCAATCCAGGCGATTTTTATTAGTTTGGACCCGGAACGAGACGCCTTAGAAACTATTGCGGCTTACACCAAAAATTTTAATACGAAAATTAAAGGTGTAACAGGCGCTAATATCGAATTGGCTAAACTGACGCATTTTTTCGGCGCGGATTACAGCCGCAGTGCACAGAGCGATGGAGCACCTTTAAATATTCCGGCAGGCATCAATATGCCGGGTAATATTGGCTCTGATTATCAAGTTAATCACACAGCACGAATTTTTCTTATAAATCCTCAAGGTGAATATGTAGGTTCCTTTCCATCACCACATAATTCACAAGCAATATGGCATGATCTGCAACTGATTATCAAAAGATAAAGCTACAAGTTATGTGAAAAAAAGTTTAGGGGCGGATTCATTCTAATCTTGTAGGGGATTAAAACCTAAGTTGGTTTTATAATTAAAAAGGTGGTCAGTGTTTATGGCTGTAACGCGGTAAATTATTTGGCATTCAATGTGTGTCAAATATTTTTGGAGGTCGGCTATGATAACTCACGTTGCTGGACTCTTTACTCATCCTGAGCAAGAGTGGAAAGAAATTAGCGATACCGAAGAAAGCATCAGTCATGTTTATTTTGCACATATTTTATTTCTAGCGTTGGTTCCCCCCATATCAGCCTATATTGGTACCACTCGCATTGGTTGGGCTGTGGGTAAGGGCGCTCCTGTTATGTTGCAAGAATCCAGTGCGTTAACTATGGCGGCATTAACTTACATTGCCATGTTGGCGGGTGTGGCTGTTATGGGTATGTTTATTAAATGGATGTCACAAACTTACGATGCATCGCCAAGTTTGGCGCGCTGCATAGTATTTGCTTCCTATACGGCAACCCCTTTATTTATTGCTGGCTTATGTATGCTGTATCCAACGCCAATAGTCATTATGCTTGTTGGTTTGTGTGCGGTTTCTTATACAGCCTATTTACTTTATTCCGGCATTGCTATTTTTATGGATATTCCTGAGCAAGAGGGATTTGTGTTTGCCAGTTCAGTCTTAACGGCTGGCTTGGTTTTGTTGGTGGCGCTAATGGCAACAACCGTAGTGATATGGGGGCTGGGATTCGGGCCGGAATATTCTTAAGTAATTCGAGGTAGCCACTACTCTTTGTAGTGGCCAATTCCCAATCTCGCAGAAACCTATAAAATAAATTTCACTTTTGTATTTATTCTTATCAAGAGCCACGCAGCAGCCGTTGACACTATAGCTACCACGAAAGTCAGTAGCGTCCCACCTATATTCGCATAATTTTTAATGATGGAAATAAACAAAGGGTGAATAAAGTAAATGCCCGTTGAGTAAAGCGCGAGTGTTTTGCTTTCTCCTCTGACATCGAGCTTTAACGCAGCTATAAATACCAAAGGGCAAACGAGAATAAGGAAGAGGAAAATATCGAAGCCTTTGGATGCAACTTGGAATTTGAAATCCAGATAATTTTCTATCAGCAGTAGAATAATAGTGAACACTGTCACGCCCACCACACTGGACGTTTTATATTCTTTGTAAATCTCAGTTTTTCTTAACAAATATCCAATGGCAAAAAAGGGAAATGCGAAAAACAAAAAGTTACGGTAAACAAAATGACTATTGAACACTTTATCGAGCGAGGCATTGGCGACAAGGTGGTAATTGCCGATGTATTGAATACTCACCCCAACGGCATAAAGTAGTAATGCAAGCGCCAAAAGTGCGGGTGTAGATAAATTTTTAAGAGGTAGGAGCACCAAAGCAGCACCAATCATAGCCGGCAAATACCATAAATGCTCATGCCCCACCAAGAGTGTTTTTATAACACGGACGATTTCGAAAAGATTAATGGTTTCAGCCCTGAACCAATAGCCTATATAAACCAGCGTCCAGAATAAATAGAGGATGATGACGCGTTTAAACCAGGTAGCAATTTTTTCTGGCGGTAATGAGAAGAAGAAAAAGCCGTTAATAACGAAAAAAATAGGAACGGCAATTCTAAATAGGCCAGAAGTCGTCAAGTAGCGACCCAGCGCACTTACATCGGAGAGAAATCCTGAGTGAATACCCACTACCATGAGGGCCAAAATGATTTTTAATATATCGATTGACAGACTACGGTTCATAGAGGTACTCGAAAAAATTAAGTGTCCCTGCCGTATAGGTTCCTTGAGGATCATCACAGTGTTACGACTTTAGTTTCCCTCAAATTAAGCCGCCAATCTAGCGCAATATCTTCGAAAGTGAATGCAATAAGCAAACCAGAAACTTTAATTAGATTAACGTTAACTTATTACATAAAAATTCCGCAATATTATTTTTCTTCTGTCTCATAGGTCACACATGAGCGCGAATTATCTTAATGCGGCTAAACGTTAAATTGAGTGCCAGCGTCAGCTGTAACGCTTTTAGCTGAAGAAAAAGGACGTGAAAGGATGTTTTTTTGCAGCTAATGAAACTGAAAGATTTTTAGTGATGTGAGAAACTTGGGCGCATTCAGTGATCTAAGATGATCGATAAATGACTGGAATTTTGCGATTTGAACCCCAAGTCTGTTTAGCACTTGGAGTGAGAACAAGAAATGGTGCCCAGGGTCGGACTCGAACCGACACAGCTTGCGCCACCAACACCTGAAGCTGGCGTGTCTACCAATTTCACCACCTGGGCAACTCGACTTGCGCCTTTTTACTCTGGCGTTCGCTGAGGTCGCGAACTATAAATAGCGGCTTTAGGCTTGTCAACGCGCAACTGATTTTATTTGTGGGTTTGTCATAGTGACTACCCTATAATTGCTCGACGAAGATCGAAATTGATCGAAAAATACCACTGGCAGTCTGATGCTGCTTTTGCCCACACATAGGATACCACCATTGACCAAACGTAAAGCCCCGCCACAAGACGCCTTTGCTGCTCGCGAAGCTGAGAAATACGAAAACCCCATCCCTAGTCGCGAATATATTTTGGATTTGCTCGACAGCGCCGCTGAACCTATCACTCATCCGCAAATGTGTGAGATTTTGAATCTCATGGATGAAGATCAGGTAGAAGCTCTGCGCCGTCGTTTAATTGCCATGGCGCGTGACGGGCAATTAATTAGCAATCGCAAAGACGCCTATTTACGTTTGGATAAAATCGACGTAATTCGCGGCCGCGTGCAAGGCCATAAAGATGGATACGGATTTGTAATTCCCGCTAATGGTGGTGAAGATATTTATTTGCACAATCGCCAAATGCGCCGGGTATTTGATGGCGACGAAGTGTTGGTGCGCATGTCCGGCGAACAATATCGTGGCAAAGAAGAGGGTGCTATCGTTGAAGTGCTTTCGCGCAACACCACGCAATTGGCAGGGCGTTTTTTCAACGAAGACGGCGTGCAATTTGTGCGACCGGAAAATGCACGTATCACGCAAGATATTATGATTCCGTTCGGTTCGTATGGCGGCGCAACTAACGGTCAGATTGTGGTAGCTGAAATAACACAGCAGCCGGATAAAAATCGTTTGCCTATGGGACGTGTTATTCAAGTGCTCGGTGATCATATGGCGCCGGGCATGGAAATTGAACTTGCAATTCAGGCGCATGGAATTCCGAGCGTTTGGCCACAGGATGTTGTGGCAGAAGCATCTGTTCTTCCGGCGGAAGTTGCCGAAGCCGATAAATTAAATCGCATTGATGTTCGCCATCTTCCATTCGTGACTATAGATGGTGAAGACGCCCGCGATTTTGACGATGCTGTGTTGTGCGAGCGTCGCCGTGGTGGCTGGCGTTTATACGTGGCGATTGCCGACGTATCTCATTACGTACAAGTCAATAATGCGCTTGATATGGAGGCGCGTAGCCGTGGCAATTCGGTGTATTTTCCTGACTATGTTGTTCCTATGTTGCCAGAGGCTTTGTCGAACGGCTTGTGTTCATTAAACCCTCATGTTGATCGTCTCTGTATGGTTTGTGAAATGACCATAACCGACGCAGGTAAAATCACAGGTTATGAATTTTATGAAGGGGTAATGCATTCGCATGCGCGTTTGACTTACACCAAGGTCGGGAAAATTCTTACTGAATCTGATGATGAAGCGAAAGCGTTGCGCGAAGAATATAAGAAAATCATTCCTCAATTAGAATTGTTGCACAAATTATACAAATGCTTGCGAATTGCGCGTGACGAAAGAGGTGCAATTGACTTCGAAACCGTAGAAACACGTATTCAATTTAATGACGAACGAAAGATTGAACGCATAGTTCCTATCAAACGTAATGATGCCCATAAACTAATTGAAGAATGTATGTTATGTGCAAACGTATGTTCTGCAAAATTTTTAGAAAAACACAATCTTGTTGGCTTGTACCGTGTTCACGAAGGTCCGACGGAGCAAAAGCTCACTAACTTGCGCGAATTTTTATCGGAGTTGGGTTTGGGGCTGGCGGGTGGTGCTGAACCAACATCGGGCGATTATCAACAATTAATGCAACAAATTCAGGGTCGAAGTGATTCCAACATGATTCAAACCGTTATGTTGCGCAGTTTGCGGCAAGCTATGTATCAAGTTGAAAATCGTGGGCATTTTGGTTTGGGTTATGATGCTTATACACACTTCACATCCCCTATCCGACGTTATCCTGATCTTCTGGTTCACCGCGCAATTCGCTCGGTTGTCCGCAGCGAGGTTCCAACAACGCATGTGCGCAGGGCTGAGGGCGCCAAGCCGATCCCTAAATCAAAAATTTATCCCTACAACGCTAATGACATGGTGGTATTTGGTGAGCAGTGTTCACTTACCGAACGTCGCGCCGACGAAGCAACACGCGATGTGGTGAGTTGGTTGAAGTGCGAATATCTACGTGATCAGGTGGGTGCTGTATTTGCGGGTCATGTTAGTGCTGTCACAGGTTTTGGTTTATTTGTTGAATTAAAAGATTTGTATGTGGATGGTCTTGTTCATATTACCGCTTTACCGCACGACTATTATCGCTTTGAAGCGGCACAACATCGTCTCGTAGGTGAGCGCACTCGTCGCGTGTTTGGCTTGGGTGATGAGCTAGTCGTGCGCGTAGTGCGGGTAGATTTGGAAAATCGCAAAATCGATTTTGAGCTGGAGTCTGATAATGCTATTCGCCGCCCAAAAAAATCTATTGTGCCTATTGTTGTGAAAAAAGCGGACAAGAAAAAAACGCGTTCGATTGATAGTGAAAAATCTAAACCCAATAACAAAGCGGCGAGCAAAAAATCTGGAACAAAAGCAACTGCGGCAACCAAAAAATCAGCCAGTAAAAATCCTGGGGCAAAATCACCTTCAGGGAAATCTCTAGTAACGAAAAAAGCTCCTACGCAAACACCGGCGAAATTGAAGGCTGAAAAAATCGCCGCTGCGAAAAAAGCAGCAGAGTCAATCGAGGCTCCTGCGAAGATAAAAGTAGCAAAAAAAGGTACAGAAAAACCAGCTCCAACTGAAAAACCGGTTGCAACCAAAACAAAAAAATCCAGTGAGGTTTCCAATGGCGACCAAAATAAAAAAACTTCGCGCGCGAAGGCGTCACCAGCAGTTCAGCAATCTTCGCCACCAGAAACTTCGTCACTCATTAGTAAGGCGAAAGCTGCTGTTAAAAAAGCGCTGGGTAAATCTAAAGGCAAGGATTAGTGCGTGGTTGTGTCCGAGTGATCAAATTAGAACGCAAGATGATTTGTTTTGAAAATTGAACCCTTCTGAAAAAAGACAACGTCATCTTCGCGCAGGCGAAGATCCAGCCTTAAGGTTTTTTTACGTACAAGTTGGATACTCGCCTGGGCGGGTATGACGAGAGCTAAAATTCGTTAATTTCCAAATTGCCGTATTGGAATGAAAAATTAAATCTTGGTAAATAAATTGAAAAACGAAAATGTTTTTGGCCTTCATTCCGTACAGGCCTTATTAAAAAGTGCGCCGCAACGTGTGCTTGAGGTTTTTATGGTGCAGGGTCGCAATGACCAGCGCCTTACTAAAATTTTAAATCTTACACAAAGTAACGAAATCAGCTGCAAAATTGTTGATCGCAAAAAGCTGGATGAGATGGTCGGTGATGAAAATCATCAGGGCGTAGTGGCAGTTTGTACGCCAGGTGACATTCATGATGAGAAATTTTTGTTTGAATTGATTGACGGCCTAAATGAACCGGCATTTGTATTGATATTGGATGGTGTTACGGATCCGCATAACCTTGGTGCATGTATGCGAACGGCAGAAGCGGCAGGTGTGCATGTGGTCGTGGTACCAAAAGATAAGTCGGTTGGGTTAACTCCGGTGGCTCGTAAAGTTGCCTGTGGTGCTGCGGAAGTTTTGCCGCTCGTGCCTGTTACTAACCTCGCACGTACTTTAAAAAAGCTACAGGAAAAGGGAATTTGGCTTTTTGGTGCTGCCGGTGAAGCGGAAGCTTCTATTTATGACGTTAAGTTAACAGGCAGCGTTGGAATATTAATGGGGGCGGAAGGCGATGGTTTACGACGTCTAACGCAAGAAACTTGTGACCATTTAATTAATATCCCTATGGCCGGTACCGTAAGTAGTTTGAATGTTTCGGTTGCAACAGGTGTAGTACTGTTTGAGGCAGTAAGGCAGCGTCGTTAGCTGATTATTTTTTAATGTTGTTTCAACAAATAAAGGAACCCAATTATGAAAACTATCTTTATTGTGTTGTTTGCATGTGTATTTATGAGCTCCTGTGCGTCTAAAGTAGGAAGTGATGCCTGGTGCGCAAAAAAGAAGGATGAGTCAAAAGCGGATTGGTCATTAAACGATACGAAAAATTATGCCAAGTATTGTGTTCTAAAATAATCTACCGCTTGTTTCTATAAAATGCCGGAGCCTTATGGTTTCGGCATTTTTATTTGTACCAAAGCTTCTGTAAAAATCGACCACGCAGATAATAAACAAATAATTTCACTGATTAAGTTCTGTTGCAGTCAGTGCCAACAGAAGATATTTGTCACCTTATTTACAAATGTGTGGAGGTTGCACGCGAACCTGTCGTTTATCACTGCAATAATTAGATACGCACTTCCAGTTTTATTTAAGCGTTCAAACAGTTGCATTAATGCTAGATAGAATTCAAGGAGGTGTAACTTATCAAAGGGATCAACCTGGGGAATTATATGAAAAATATTGTGTTAGTCTTGGCCACATCGCTATGTCTATCTTCTTGCGCTCCCAAAGTCGGTAGCCCTGAGTGGTGTGAAAAGATGGAGACGAAGGATAAAGGAGAGTGGACATTAAACGATGCCAAAGATTATGCCCGATATTGCATTCTGAAATAGATTTAAACGTAGCCGAAGAAGCAAGGCTACGAAATTCTCGACGTGCATTGTTTTACCTTCAAACATTACTTGGCTCAGCCCAGGATCTTATTCATTATGTTTCTCGTCTTTATTGTTGTGGAGTCAATAAACACCTGAACTAACTCGATAGAGGCGCTTATCAATAATTGGCCCGCCTCCCACATGCCGTAGCTTTAGCCTTATTTTTATTTTTTATACTTTCCTTGGTAGCACTAGATGTAGCAGGCTGGAATCAGTATTGATTTGAGACGGGAGACGAGCCACCTACTTTAGGATTTGAAGGCAAAGTGGGAGTACCAGCTTACGAAAACGTAAAATGAAGGTCGTAAACTGGTCATTTAAGAGGACTGGCCTTCATAAATTTGAGGTCAGCATGATTAATTTACATTTGTAACTTGCAAAAGAAGACGACTGGTCATAATATTGATCCATGAGCAAACGTGAACTTAAAAAAGATTATCTACTTGAGGCCGGCATTAAGGTTATGGCCACTCGTGGGTATAACGGCACTAGCATCCAGGACATAGTGGACGCAGCTAATGTGCCCAAAGGATCTTTTTACACTTATTTTAAAAGTAAGGAAGATTTTGCAATTGCAGCTATGGAAATGGTGTCCGAAGAGCGTATTCAGTCCAGTAAAAGGCTGGTGGGTGACCGTACAGTTCCACCACTTGAGAGATTGAAGGTTTTTTTTGAAAGCAATGTACCTGGTTGCGACTCCAATCTTAACGGAGGATGTTTTATCGGCAATATGTGCCAGGAAATGTCTGATTCCAATGAAGCTATTCGTATCAAAGTGCGGCAGATGATGCGTAACAAGACGCTGATAGTGGAGGATTTATTAGAGGAGGCAAAATTGGATGGATCCCTGAGAAGCGCTATATCAGCCAATGTGCTGGCTGAGTTTTTGTTTAATGCGTGGGAAGGCACCTTGATGCGAATGAAAGCTACCAAATGCCGCGAACCCATGGATGCATTCTTGTCTGCCTTGCCCAGTATTTTAGGTAGCTAAGTAATTACCCCGTAACGACCTATACCCCTAGTCACTTCTGTTTTTTAGATTTTACGGCCAAAAGCCCGATTAACTCTGGATTAAAAAGAAGACGACTGGTCATTTGTTTGGTGATATTTATGAATAACATATTGAGATCGCAAGATTACCCTCTTGCCAGCAGTGAATTCGGGATTGATTTTAACCAGCCACAAGCTGGTTTTATCCCTCGCAAAAACACAAATCTGGAAACAACAGCAGATAACATCATTTGGTTGGAGTACCTGCGAATAGTTTGCATACAAATATTCGCAATAAGTTTGCTACTGGCAGTGAGTTATTCCGCTCGTGCAGCCGACTCTTCATTTCGTGTTGAGCCTGAAGCCAGGTTGCAGTTAGCCGCCTTGGTTGACGATGAAAAACGTCCGCTAATTTCAGCGGAGCAAAAAAAAATTGATACGAGTTGGGCTATAGCATTTGATAACGATTTATTGGCACCCGGGCATAGGGATCGCGACTATACCTATGGGATGAACTTCACCTACTCGGGCGAGAGTGCGGCCAACGCGCCCTTCTCGCTAAGAACTCCTTTAGCAGCTATAGATAGCTTGCTCGGCGTCGATCAATTCGTAGCGCGTCCCCATAGTAATTACAGCGTGGAGCTTGGGTTGTTTGGGTTCACACCTAAAGAACTCGATCGACAAACAATCAACGAAACTGATCGCCCTTACGCAAGTCTGGTTTATTTTTCGAGCGCCCATGAGCGAATCGATTCTGAAAAAAATGTTGCATGGATTTCCACGCTGACGGTTGGTGCGCTCGGTTTGGGGTGGGTCGGTGATTTGCAAAATACGGCTCATCAACAAACCGGTAGCGAAAATACGCGCGGGTGGGATCATCAAATCAGTGACGGGGGCGAATTAACCGGACGCTACGTGCTTGCGCGGCAAGATTATCTCGACAGCTTCTCTGATTCTGTGGAATTAAAAAGCACATTACAGGCATCGGTGGGATATCTCACAGAAGCGAGCTGGGGTATGAGTTTTCGTAGTGGAAAAATTATTAGCCCATGGGCAAGTTTTAATCCTGATTTAATAAGTTACGGTGAAAAATCTACTTACAGTAATAATGTTTCCACCACCAACGAACATTATGTCTGGGCGGGTTTTACATTAAAGGCACGTTTTTACAATGCATTTTTACAGGGGCAATTTCGTGACTCGGATTTCTCCTATAATTATTCGGGCTTGCGTCCGTTAATTGCTGAAACATGGGTTGGTTACACCTATGCGTTCAAGCAGGGATATCGTGTAAGTTATGTTTTGCGTGCTCAATCGTCGGAAATTAAACACGGCGACGGCGACAGAAATGTTGTGTGGGGCGGATTAATTTTTGCGGCAACTATTTAGTGATATTGATATTTTTAGTGAAAGTTATTCGCGCCAATGAGCTTCAATCCAATCGCAGGGAAGCACGTAACGTTTGATATATCGCCAACGAGCTTTCATAGAAGTTGAATGGGCGAAAGCTGTGGCGATATGTTGATGCGCATTTTGGAAGGGAACTAACTCCTCATCCCAACGCCCCAACATAATATCTGCAGGATTTGGCCCACCGGGAAAAGTAACCACTTTGGCTTTGCTTGGAAATTTAGCGGCAACAAAATAGCGTATTGGAAAAATGGGTAGACAATGTAAACGAAAATGTCGCGTCCAACTTTCAGGCCAAAATTTTATGCCGCCAGTTACAGCGGATGTAATGTAATGCTGTTCGAATTTATATCTGTCGGCAATAGACTGCGGCGACTTACGAAAATTTTCCAAAATATGATGGTTTTTACCCACTGGAAATCTGAATATCGACGTTTGCCCCATTCCCGAAAAAGGTTTTGCCCAATTGCGTGCGAGTATGACGTCGTCCGGTGAGCCGTAGGTAAAATAATCATCTATGTTGCTGAGAATAATGGAATCCAAATCGATAAATAATACTGGGCCAGCAAGTCCACCCAAGTCTCTACCCCATAATGCAACCTTGGGCCATTTACCAATGGTGCGCTCAGGATGTTCACAACCTAAATCGGGTAATTCTCGTGTTTCGACCTCGGGGCGTAATCCAATCGTGTTGTCAGTAAAACAAACGAGACGAAACTCACCAGTAATATGTCGGCGCCCCATGGCATAAAGGCGATTAACATATTCAGGTCCGAATTTGTTGCCCCATTTAATACAGATAATAATTTTTTGTGTATTCATAATGCGTTAAAAATGCAGCTTATTAATAGTTCGCGATAAATCTTATCAGGCGTGAGACGAGACCATGCTTGCCATACTGCCAGCAGAGTTCAAATTTACTCCAGTGAATATTTTTTATGAGTTGTTGTCGAAACGCGACTTTTTTTTGTTGATAGCGCACAGGATTTATATCTCGTAAATCACGCATCACAAAATAATGTGTTCTCGCACAAAAGTGACTAAATGCCAAACGTGATTTAGTAGAAAGCTGCGGATATTTTTGTAACCATTCGTTCAATACATTGTCGCAACCTACAGCCGCGTCATCTATTTTCTTTGAGCTAGGTGTAGTCAAAATACTTCCTTCTCTGCGTCTGTAAGCCACCCAAACACTAGGTTCGTAGTAATAAGAGCTGGCGCGCAATGCCAAACGCGGTGTGGTCACCATGTCTTCCATTTGTTGGCCGACGGGAAAACGAAGATCTGTACCCCATAGCGCACGTTTGGCGATTTTTGACCACACATGAAGCTCACCTTTTTTATACAATCCATAAAATAATTCTTCATTGTCATCAAGCAGAGTTTTTTCTTTTCCCGCAAAGGTTTTTTTATGGTTTTCACCACGAATTCTGTGTTTTGGTTGTTGATTTTCTCGCAGGACGCGAAAATCACAAAGGATCAAGTCAGGATCTTTTGCGCCCACAATTGATTTAAGCTGCAAAATTGCATCAGCTTCCATTACATCATCCGAATCCAAAAACCAAATATAACTTCCTTGTGCAACATCCAACATTGCGTTACGTGCGGCACTCAATCCCTGGTTTATTTCATGCTGCATGATTTTTATAGAGACATGATTCGCTTTAATAAAATTATCTAAAATCGTCATTGAGCCGTCTGTGGATGCGTCATCTAATGCTATAACCTCCACTCCCAAATCTATCTGCGAAAAAACAGACTCAAGGCATTCTTCTAAATAATGTTCAACATTATAAATAGGGATAAGAATACTTAACCAAAAATCGGAACTCATATAAACCTTAATAAAACAATTAATAAAACAAGGATTCTCGAAAGACTGCCTCAGGTTGACGAATAATAGATAAAAATAAATTTTCGTAATTTTTTATCATATGTTGTTTGCCTAACTGCAACATGGCACGCTCGCGAGCATTTTCAGCGAGCTGATCAGTAAAGCAACTGGTAATAAGCGCGATGTGGAGAGCATTCGCAAGTGATTGTGGTGAATTAGGTGTGACTAACAAGCCGTCCCTATTGTGCTGTATCATTTCTTTTACGCCTGTTACTTCCGAACCAACTACAACGCAACCCGAAGCCATACCTTCACACAACGACAGAGGCATACCTTCGTAGTGAGTTGATAGTGCACAAACTTTATTCTGCTCCAGTAATTCGGGAATATTGTTGCAAAAACCTAAAAATTTGACCTGATCTTTCAGCTTAAGCTCCTTAACCAATTTTTTTGCTCTCTTCATGTGTTTCTTACTACCGGCGCCAGCAAGGTAGAGGGGAGGAAAAATATTTTTTTCGCGTAATAAATCGATGGCTTTAATCAAGGTCAAATGATCTTTTTGTTTGGCGAAACGCGAAGCCATAACGATTCCTGCTGCACGTTCTTTTAGCGGCGTACAATCTGCGAAAGTAGATAGATCAATTCCATTATTGATGGTCAGAATTTTTTCTGCGGGAAATTTAAGTCTAAGCAATTCGTGTCGAACGCCGTCGGAGCAGCCAATGATTTTATCCGTATATTTAGCAAGCCAGCGAGCCTGCAATAGTCTCCAGAACGTATAGCGCTCACGAGAGTTGTGTTCCACGTGAATGAGGTGCGGAACTCCGGCGATTAATCCTGCATATCTTCCCCACAAGTGTTCGCTAAAACCGTGACACACGATAATGTCCGGTTTAAAGCTCCTGCAAATTTTTACCAGCGCAAAAATGGTAGCAATGCTCGACCAACTGGTAACCAATTCAAGCGGAACGCCTTGGTCACGTAATTCCTGGATTTTATGATCGTGCTTTGACTTCTTTCTACGTAAGACCAACAAGCTATCAAATTTATGATTTCCGATTGTGGACTTTACTAAATCTATGGCAACTGAGGTCGACCCTGAAAATCCACCAGTCACAAAATGAATGACTTTCAGCATATCTAATGTCTCGTAAATAAAAATGTACGGGCATGCAGCCCCGATAGGAAACATTTTGGCAGGTGTTTGATGTTAGATTTATGACAAAGAAGATTGAAAATCGCAGGAACTATAGGAACGGTGCGGCAGTCAGCTAGAGGCGGATTGTGTAAGACTTTTGAGTTACCATTACTATTGTTTTATATATGAAAAAATATTTACATATTTTGACGAAAAGACGTTTTATTAGTCAAAAAAATGTGACCTATGCATCGAAAACGTCGATAAAGTGAAATTAGAATATAAAATTGGTCAAGGATAATAAAAAAGTATGAAGAAGTGTTAACTAGATCTAGAACTGGACACCCATTAAGGGTGAAAATGACAGCGCTGTCACATGAGATGACAGGGTAATACAATAATAAGAATAATGTTGAGTATCGAATTACAACTTCTATTCAATAGACATTGCCTCGTTATCTGGGCGCTGAGGCATTTTACTTCAGGCGTAATTTTCGCCATCTAATGTGGTTGGACCACAGACACAGCAGTGACTGCAGTGTACGGCTGTGTCTGCTTACATAACTGTAAGCGACAGGAGTAGGTATTGATCACCTTTCCTAGGTAGGTGACTTAATAATAATGGGGGTGCCTTGCGCTCCTTGCGTGCAATGACTTAATCGGAGATCTCTAAAATGCAATCCTTTAAGAAAAAGGCCCTGGGTCTAGCAGTAATGCTGGGTTTGGGTTTTACCGCTGGAGTTAGCGCTCAAACCTTGAGTTCCAACTCTACTGGTACCAATAACGGGTTTTACTACTCGTTCTGGAAAGATTCTGGTAATGCCACCATGACTTTAGGTTCTGGTGGTCGTTACTCTTCTCAATGGACCAACGCCACCAATAATTGGGTGGGCGGTAAGGGCTGGAACCCTGGTAGTAGCTCAAGAACAATTAGCTACTCCGGTAACTACGGTGGTAGTGACAGCCAAAACACTTATTTGGCAGTTTATGGTTGGACCAGAAGCCCACTGATCGAATATTACGTTATCGAAAGTTACGGTTCATACAATCCTGCTACTTGCAGTGGCGGTACTGACTACGGTAGCTTCCAAAGTGATGGTGCGACCTACAACGTTCGCCGTTGTACACGTACCAACCAACCATCTATCGATGGTACTCAAACCTTCTATCAATACTTCAGTGTGAGAAGTCCGAAGAAAGGTTTTGGTAATATCTCTGGTACTGTAACTTTCGCTAACCATGCTGCTTTCTGGGCGAGCAAAGGTTTGCAATTAGGTAATCACGACTATCAAATTCTCGCTACTGAGGGTTATCAAAGTAGCGGTAGTTCTGATTTGACTGTAAGTTCGGGCCCAACCAGTAGCGTGGCTTCAACTAGCAG
>CBHTVU010000004.1:0-42632 GCA_966096785.1 uncultured Gammaproteobacteria bacterium
CTTTTCTTTTTCTTTTTCTTTCAATATTATCGGTATTTTAAAGAAAAAAAGGGGCAAGACCGCGCCCCTTTCTTTTTATTCAAACCACAGAGATATTAAAGGTTGCCGTAACCGATAGCACCGTTACAGTTCAACCACTCACTCATGCCACTTCCGCCACCACAAGCACCGTTTTGATAAACACCGGTATTGTATGATTGTGCCTCTGATTGACGAACAGAACCGTTTACGCTGATGTAGTCGATTTGCGCATCGCGTGAACCGCCATCATTGGTATATTCCACAAGGCTGCCACCGCTTAAACTGGTTGTTGCCGTGTAGTTAGTCATAGTGGTAGATAAGGTCCAAGTTTGGACAGCTGTGCCATTCACTTTCAACGTAATGCTCTCACCACCAGCAGCACCGCGTGCGCGAACAACGATTGTTTTGCTGCCAGAACCACCACCACTTGAACTCGAACTTGAGCTTGAACTGCTTGCAGTGCCTTCGCTCACAGTAATGCTTGAGCCACCGCTACTGTGATAACCCTCGGTTTCCATAATCATGTAATCCCAAGTGGAACCCATGTTCATACCTTTAGATCTCCAGGCATCAAAGTGATTACCTGTTGTTACAGTACCGCTTGCTCTTTTAGAGGTACGAACACTCCAGAATTGATCGAAACTGCAGCTATTGCCGGTAATACAAGGAGCATTGTCGCGATGCATTTTGTAAATGTTGTAAGTACCACCGTCAGAAGTGAAAGTACCTAATGAAGTACTACCTGGAGGAGTCCAGCTGCCGTAGTTTTCAACAATGTAATATTCGATGAGTGGGTTTTTAGTCCAACCGTAAAGTGCTAAATAACCGTTGGCGCCACCATTAAAGGAACCAGAAAAATTAACGCTTTTACGTCCACCAGTTGCCCACCCTTTACCAGCGGTGAAGTTTCCTGTGTTGTTCCAGGATGTGCTGTAGCTTCCACCTGAACCAAGAGTCAGAGACGCTGTTCCTGGGGCATCAGTCCAGAACGACCAGTAGTATCCGTTTTGGGTACCAGTTTGATTTGAAGTAATCGTTTGAGCACTAGCTGATGTTGCATAGGCCGTAGCTGCTACTACCAAAGAAGCTTGACCGATTTTTTTGCAAAGATTAATTAACGAACTTTTCATAGTTATTGTCTCATTGGGTTATATACACGCCTTTACAGAGGCACATTACGCTTACTACAAAACCAAACGTAAAATTCGTATCTCTATCTTTTGGCTGGTTGATTTTCCTATCGCCGTATTCGTTTACTACAGAATCCCTCACTTCTAAAACGACTACTCTCATCAGGGCTAGATAAGGACTGCTAACAGCAACTAGAAAATGTGTTTTACGCGACACAATTTCATCCTAGTGAAGGAAAAAGTTATTTTCAACAGACTTTGTAAAAGAGGACGTAACTTATAGTCAATGGCACCAAAAGTTACATTTTTGGGTTACAAAATGAGACATGCAACTCATTTTTAACGATGTGCGTATCACACTTTAAACCATACGAAAAATTAATTTTACCAATAAAAATACTGATAGAATTTTTATTTGAAAATAAGTGCGTCAAAAAATCCTTTATTTTCAATAGGTTTTGTTACATAAATCCAAAACCGCCAATAAATTGTTGTCGCCAAAGTTTGAATTATAAGAAACAACGAAACTGATTATTGCATATATAAAAAAGGACAGCCAAGCTGTCCTTTTTAACGATAAAGCAGAGTTTTTTGTGACTTAGGGAGCTACCGCTCGGCCGGTGCTTGAATCAATTTTGCCTGGGCATAATCCTTTGGCTTTCAGGTTTGCGGAGATCTGTGCAATCGCATTATTGGTGTTCGCATAGCCATCGTGCATCAAAATAATTTGGCCATTTTGCAATTGATTCGCAGCGCTTACGATTGCAGATGTACTAGCACCATTCCAGTCTTTTGAATCTATATCCCAAGTCACTAAACGAAGCCCGAGCGCCTGCGCAGCCTGCTGAACATTCGAATTTGACTCGCCGTAGGGAGGACGCAAAACGGTTGGTTTTGGGGAGCCAGCATTCTGGATAGCCTGATTGGTTTGGTTCAACTCATTGTAAATTTGTTGATAGCTGAGCGACGTTAAATGTGGATGCGTATAACTATGATTTTGAACAATACCAACACCGCGTTCCGACGCAACCAGCGACCCGTTACTGGCTACATTTTGGCCTTTATTAAACCAGGTAACTGGTACGAGCGAATTGGCTTTGAGTTGATTAATCAAGGTAGTGGTATTTGAACTTGGGCCGTCGTCAAACGTAATGCCTACATAGCCTTTACAAGTAGTACCGCCGCTCGAACTACTGCTGCCACTGCTTGATGAACTATTGCAATTGCCACTGAAACAATCGTAGGTGTAGCCAAAACCTATAACGCCATTGCAATGCATGGTTTCTGAATAAGACCCGCCACCACACCTGCCATTTCCGTAAACGCCAGTGTTGTAACTCATATTTTCAGCTTGGCGAGTTTCTTTATTTACGTAAATGTAATCAATGATTGCATCGCGGCCAGTTGCATCGTTGTCGTATTGAACTTGAATATCACCAGCTGCAGCGCCGCTGTATACATAGTCTTTGAGGCTTGTTGTTAAGGTCCAACTTGCAACAGTAGAACCACCGACGTTCAGGTTGATGTGTTCGCTACCGGTAACTCCACGCGCGCGGACGGTAATCCCTCCACTGGTTTGCGCGTAGGTATCAGTCACGCAAAGCGCAGCCGCACAAAAAAGCGCCATGACGCCGCTGTTGGTCGCTACCCGGTTAATCGCACGCTTGGTACGGAGAAAAATTCCATCATTTACACTTAAAAAGCTTTTCATATTTATAGTCTCTCTTTTTAATATAGCTTTGGAATGCGCATGGAAAAATCCCAACACCCGGGCAAACCTGGATTGTAAACATGGGATTTTCATGGCAGTTGATTGAACAGCTTTGGTTATTTTTATAACTAGCGCCTAAAAAGACACTCAAAACATCCTAATCAAGAGACTAGTGGCTTTCAATCACTTGCACACAAGCGTGCAATTATTCAACAAGTTGTGATTTAAAGTGACGTCAAAGGTTACAAAATGAGGCGTTGCCCTTAATAAGGGTCGATCGAAAGAAAAGCGTTGCAACATAATTTTTAAAGTCGCAACGCTTTTGTGAGTGAGGAAAAACGTTTAACGCAGCAAACGTAATCCGTATAAATCGCCTGCTTTAGAATTAGGGCCAGCTACAAATTTTACGATCAACTTACCTTTCGAGCTCTTTCTAGCTAAATCAGGAATTACAAAATCGCGAGAATAAATTTCCTGAGGAGCGTTTGCTGCTAGTGTAATGCGCTCGATTAACTTTTCATTGATAAATAAGTCGAACTGCCTACCCGCATCTTGAGTTGAAAAACTCAAACGTAAGACTTTTGCTTCAAGTTTTTTGTCCGTCAATTCATAACTCATCCATTTGCTGGCATTACGCCACCGCATGCCTTTATTTAGCCCTGCGTCTGCACCTTCCGCTTTAAAGAAGTGATCTGATTCCGGTTGCTGTTCGCCCGGTGCAACCTGATCAATGGTTATTGCATCGAGCTTTATTTTCTCCGCTTCTTTTTGTGCTGTTGCTTCTTGCAACTTGACTAAATTCTCGGGCGTAGAATACGGCCAATAAATTATGTAACGGGAATCGTGCAAACGAAAAAACGGGATGAATTCAATCCTATCGGAATCCTTACCTTCCAAAACATCGCTGGCTGTAAAAGTTAAAGATTTCCCAGGGACAGATTTAATGCTGCTCATAAATTCAGTAGTGTTGCTGACAAACAGAGGCGATGCTTCCAATGGACATACTTGACCGTGCGCTATATGCCCCATGCGCGAATCGTCGGCAAGGTAATTCAATTTCTCCCCATCAAATGGATTTGTCTTTGCCGCAAGTACTATAGGGCCATGAAGCAATGCAAAATAATTGGACTGATCCGGCATTTGCTCAAGGTGAGTTTTCATTGGCAGTAAGACCTCAATCTTGTCGCCTTTGCGCCAGCGGCGATTTACATTAACGTACTCACCCGGTTTCGCGTCGATTTTTATCAATTTGTTATTAATACGGATCTGCAACTCACCAGCACCAACCCATTGCGGATAGCGAATATTCAATGCAAATTTTTTGCTCGAATTGATAGTGATATGTGTTTTTTCTTCGTCAGGAAAAATAGTGCTTTGAGTGATCTGAATATTTTTCTCACGCCAATTCAAGACGGATGGAATAAACAAATTCACATAAAGCTCATCGTCTTTGTGTGCATAAATAAACTCACCATACTTCGCATGATTTTCAATACCTGAACCCACACAGCACCACATACCTTTATCCACTTGCGAATAAACGCGGAAATGATTAGGGCGCATAGGTGTGAAATAAACAAAACCGCCCGTATCGGGTCGTTGCGAAGACAAAATATGATTGTAGAGCGCTCGTTCGTAATAATCCGCGTAATTTACTTTTGGGTCTGTTAAATACAACAGCTCGGTTAATTTAAGCATGTTGTAGGTGTTACAGGTTTCCGGACCTTCGACTTCATCGATCATGTTGGAAAAATCTTTTTCGTCATTAAAGTGCTCTTTTACACTGTTACCGCCAATGGCAACTGTTCTATGATCATGCACCGTTTGCCAAAAAAATTTCGCAGCATTCTGCAAACTTTCATTCGCGGTTAAATCACCAATTCGCTTGAAACCAATCACTTTTGGAATTTGTGTATTGGCATGCAGGCCTGTGAGCTTATCTTGCTGTGCAACTAAGGGATTTAAAATAGCTGTGTGCGAAAAACGCTGCGCGAGTGTGAGATATTTTTTATCCTTTGTAATGGCATAAACATCTGCCAACACCTCATTCATGCCACCGTGTTCACTGCGCAACATGGTTTGCATTTGTTCATCGTTTAAGTGATTGGTAAGCGCTAGTGTCCAATCAGATAAATTAATTAATATTTGCTTAGCGTCTTGATTACCCACGTATAGATAGGCATCGCGTAGGCCGGCAAAAATTTTATGCAAGTTGTACCAAGGAACCCACTTTCCGTTTACAGAAAAATTATCCGCCTGCAATTTTCCTTTCGCAATTTGATCAAAAGCCTCTTTGCCACCCGGAATTCCGCCGAGATAGCCATCGGTATTTTGTTGACAACGTTTTAACTCTGCCACAAAATAATTTAATCGTTTTAAAACTTCCGCATTACCCGTGGACGAATACATAAGAGAAAGCGCCGTCAGGTAATGACCACCCAAATGGCCATCTAACCCTGAGGATTCCCAATTACCGTAACTTTCTTTTTTAATTGGCAAACCTGCTTCGCGCAAAAAAGGTGCTAATAATTTGTCGGGATCTAATTCCAACAAATAATGCAAGTCAGTGTTCTGTGCTTCCAAAAATGGGCTCGGTGTAAGCCTTACATCGCTTAATGGAAATAATTGCAGCGAAGGCTCTGCAACAGCATCAAGGCTAAAAATAAAACATAAGCTGAGGATTATTTTTTTCATAATATTTTCTAACGCGCATATTGGTTGATTAACGAAATAAATAACTTGAAATAAACTGCTTCGAGGGAAGCTTTTTTTACTGGGACATTAACAGCTAAGGCAATGTGAGTCTAGGAATAGGAGTTTAGCCTAAAGTAAACTTTAGATAGATGCTGCATTGAAGGTTCTATTGTTGCGAGTGAAAGCAAGGGCGCTCAATAATTATGATTGATGTGGTTGGCATCGAATAGCCAATGCTTTTTGTGCCAATAATTGTTCGAAAAATCACCGACCTCCGCGTTTAAACATACCAGATGAATAAACCAAACTCTTTCGGCGCTCTCGCCTTTCTAATAGACGGCGCTTTCTTTATAGTACGCACCTAACCAAAATAGTACGTACCTAACCAAATTACTCATCTTTTAAATTACTAATCAACCAAATCCCCGCTGCAGAGGTTTAGCTCATGGCTCAATTCGTATTCAGTATGCATAGGCTTGGCAAAATTGTGCCGCCGAAGCGTGAAATTCTTAAAGACATTTCCCTATCGTTTTTCCCCGGCGCCAAAATTGGTGTGCTCGGCCTAAACGGTTCAGGTAAATCTACCCTGCTTCGCATCATGGCGGGTGTTGATCAGGATTTTAACGGCGAAGCTCGCCCAATGCCTGATTTGAAAATCGGCTACCTTCCGCAAGAGCCTCAACTCGACCCCACTAAAGACGTGTTGGGCAACGTGCAAGACGGTGTTCGCGAAGCAGTTGATGCCTTGGCTGAACTTGACCAAATTTATGCAGACTACGCTGAACCAGACGCTGACTTCGATGCACTCGCCAAGAAACAAGCCAAATGCGAAGACGTTATCCAAGCGTGGGATGCTCACAATCTACAACACACATTGGATGTGGCTGCCGATGCTCTCCGTTTACCGCCATGGGATGCAGACGTAACTGTACTCTCCGGTGGTGAACGCCGCCGTGTTGCACTGTGCCGCTTGTTATTGTCGCGCCCCGATATGCTGTTACTAGACGAACCAACCAACCACCTGGACGCAGAATCTGTTTACTGGCTGGAGCAATTCCTGCACAACTTTACCGGCACCGTAGTGGCCATCACCCATGATCGTTATTTCCTCGATAATGCTGCGGGCTGGATTTTGGAACTCGATCGCGGCCACGGCATACCCTATGAAGGTAACTACACCAGTTGGCTTGAACAAAAAGATGCGCGTTTGGAGCAAGAAGCTCGCTCTGAAGCAGCCCATCAAAAAGCGCTGAAAACGGAATTGGAATGGGTTCGTCAAAACCCGAAAGGTCGTCAGGCCAAGAGCAAGGCACGTATCGCTCGCTTCGACGAATTACAATCGCAAGAATTCCAGGCGCGTAACGAAACCAACGAAATTTATATTCCGCCAGGCGAGCGCCTGGGCGATAAGGTAATCGTGTTGGAAAACGTGAGCAAAGGTTACGGCGATCGTTTGTTGATTGATAACTTAACACTCAGCATTCCAAAAGGTGCAGTGGTTGGAATCGTCGGCGGTAACGGCGCCGGTAAATCCACCCTCTTTCGCATGATTGCAGGAACTGAAAAACCGGATAGCGGAACCATCACTATAGGCGATACCGTTAAGGTGGCTTACGTTGAACAAAGCCGCGAAAATCTCGACGATAAACATTCCGTGTGGGAAGCTGTTTCTGGCGGCGCGGATATTTTGAAAATCGGCAACTACGAAGTTAGCTCGCGTTCTTATTTAGGTCGCTTCAACTTCAAAGGTGGCGATCAACAAAAACGTGTGGGTGAACTGTCTGGTGGTGAACGTGGTCGTTTGCATTTAGCGAATACCTTGAAGCAAGGTGCGAACGTTTTATTGCTCGACGAACCCTCAAACGATTTGGATATTGAAACCCTGCGCGCATTAGAAGATGCGATTCTCGCATTCCCTGGCTGCGTATTAGTGATCTCGCATGATCGCTGGTTCCTCGACCGTATCGCCACACATATCCTTGCGTATGAAGGTGAATCAGATATTCAATTCTTTGAAGGTAACTACACCGAATACCACGACGATCTTGTTAAACGTAAAGGTGCAGATGCACAACCTAAACGCATGAAGTACAAACCGCTTAAAGCGTAATTTTTAATTTAAGTTTTGCAATTTAAAATGCACAGCTCGTGGAAATGAGTTGTGCATTTTTTTTGAATTTGCAAACCCTCATCCTAAGGCTACGCGCTCCGCCCAAAGGGAGAGAGCAAAAGCTGTATTTCGAATTTAGCACTGCTCCTGTTCCCCCTAGAAGAGGGTTAAGGTGAGAGCCGCTCTTCAAACGCATCAAACTGTAACAATCAATTAATAAACTTAGGCGTCACATCACCTGAGCGGTTTTTATCATGAGCGTTATAGATGCAGAACTCGTTCAGCGGGTTCACAACGATTTTCTCGACAGCTACGACGAAGAACTTGAACTCGAATTTGAAGATCGCATTTTTGATCGAATCGGCGCCGTAGAGTCGCTTGATGAATCGGGTGAAAACTCACAATATTATTCGGAAGAAAGTAGAGAATATCGTCGGCTTTATTTTCGTGAATTGTTTCGCTTGCAAGGCGAATTAGTAAAGTTACAAGATTGGGTTGCGAGCACGGGCCATAAGGTTGTTGTTATTTTTGAAGGTCGAGATGCTGCTGGTAAAGGTGGCGTTATTAAGCGCATTACCCAACGCCTCCACCCACGTATTTGCCGCGTAGCTGCGTTACCAGCTCCTAATGAGCGCGAACGGACTCAATGGTATTTTCAGCGTTATGTACCGCACCTTCCTGCTGCAGGTGAAATAGTATTATTCGATCGTAGTTGGTATAACCGCGCCGGCGTTGAACGAGTCATGGGTTTTTGTAATGACCAACAATACGAAGAATTTTTTCGTTCAGTGCCTGATTTTGAACGCATGCTGGTTCGCTCAGGAATTCAAGTCATTAAATATTGGTTTTCCATTTCAGATGAAGAGCAAAATCTACGTTTTCTCGGTAGAATCCACGATCCATTAAAGCAATGGAAATTAAGTCCCATGGATTTGGAATCGCGCCGACGCTGGGAACATTACACAAAAGCAAAAGAGATAATGTTGGAGCGTACTCACATTCAAGAAGCACCTTGGTGGGTCGTCGAAGCAGTAGATAAGAAAAAAGCTCGCCTCAATTGCATACATCATTTGCTTAATCAAATGCCTTATGAGGAAATAAAACGACCACTCATTGATTTACCGGAGCGCGAATACCATAAGGATTACACCAGACGCCCCGTGCCAAAAGAGATGTTTGTTCCAGATATCTATTAAGCTTTGCACAAATATTGCATCATAAAATTAGAATTTTCACTACTGACTTTAATTTCACAAACCCGATCTCAGCGAAGGATTTATTGTGCCAGAACTCATTGCTCCCCCTGAAAAAAATACGCTCGGCGCTTACGGTATATGGCTATTTACAGAAAAACATTCCCAGATAAAACGAATTAAAAAACAAGTAAACCCGAGCGTTCATGGTGACCGCCATTGGGACTCAAGTTATTTATTAATGGATTACTTTACGCAAAACCCACCATCAAAAAAAATGCGGGTATTGGATGTTGGTTGCGGATGGGGGCCAACATCTATTTTCTTTGCCAGCAAGGGTTGCAAGGTTACCGGCATGGATGTAGACGAAGACGTGTTTGCGTTTCTTGGTGCACAGGCTGATTTTAACGATGTGAAAATTTCAACATTAACTTGTGCTATGAAGGACATGACGAAAAAGGATTTGGAAAATTTTGACATTATTGTTGGCGGTGACATTTGCTTCTGGGACGAACTAGCCGACGAATGGTTTGCCATGCTCAAACGTGCAGCCCAAGCTGGCGTTAAAAAAGTTGTTTTAGCAGACCCAGGCCGCAGCCCTTTTTTAACCTTAATTGAAAAATGTGAAAAGCGTTGGCCGACAGATTTAATGATGTGGTATGCACTTGAGCCCAAGAAATTTGAGGGCAGTTTGATGGTAGTAACATTAAATAAATAAGGATTCTTTATTAAAAAAACAGCTTTGGATAATGTTACATAGCCTACAGAAGTACCATACCTATTTCCGTAGGTTTGAACGTTATCAACCACTGTGTTATGCCCGCATCATCTGCACATTCCACTTCATAAGCCAAGCAAGGTGATGAGTAAATCTCTACAATTGTAGCAATGTCTCCGACTTTAGGTGCGCGAAGGTTGAACGGAGATTTTACGACCTTAACCAGGCTTATAATTTCAACAATTTTTACAACATCATATTGTCTAAATTGCATGTTCTTATTTCTTCCCACCAAAAGTATCAATAAAATTTAAACTCATTGCAGATTCGATCGTATTTGCTAGCCGTTCCAGCTCACGCTCACGCAATTCATCTAAGGCAACTAGATTGTCAATCTTTACGCCTGCCCATTGCAATAGTCTTTTGGAGGCACCCGGTATATCAAATAACCCGTGTAAGTAAGTGCCCAGTATTTGCCCATCTTCACTAAGAGCGCCATCAGGCAATCCGGAACCAAAATAAATTGCAGGACTTTTTAGTGCTTCACCATCGCTTACACCACAGTGAATTTCGTAACCGCTAACGGGCGTAGATTTATCCCATAAAAAACCTTCTTGCTGGCGAAGGATTTTTTCCGGGTATAACCGCGTTTTCATCAAAAAATAACCCAAACCTTTAACCTCACCAAGCGAGCTTTCTATCGCATCAGGATCGAAAATATTTTCCCCTAGCATTTGAAAACCACCACAAATACCAATTACTTTTCCACCGTATCGTAGATGTTTGGCGATGCTTCTATCCCAACCTTGTTCTCTCAAAAACTGTAAGTCGGCGCATACATTTTTACTGCCAGGAATAATAATCAAATCACACGCAGGAATATCGTGTTCTGGCCCAACCCAGATAAAATCAACATCAGGATTAAAACGTAGCGCATCAAAATCATTGTGGTTTGAAATGCGCGGTAAAACTAAAACAGCAATTCGAATTTTCGCGTTATGATTTATTGATGTATGTTTTTCAAGCGCATCTTCCGCGTCCAATCGTAAACCTTGGATATATGGAATCACACCCAAGACCGGCTTGCCGGTTTTTTGCTCAAGCCAATCGAGGCCGGATTGCAATAAATTTATATCGCCACGGAAGCGGTTTATCACAAAACCTATCACGCGGCTTTGCTCTGATGCACTTAATAAATCCAGCGTTCCAACAAGATGCGCAAATACACCACCGCGATCAATATCCGCAATAATAATAACCGGGCAATCCACCGCTTCTGCGAAACCCATATTAGCAATGTCGCGATCGCGTAAATTGATTTCGGCGGGGCTACCGGCACCTTCAACGACAATCACATCATATTGATTTTGCAAGCGCCGATAAGACTCTAAAACTGCACTCATGGCTTGCAATTTATAATCGTGATATACCGCAGCGTCCATATCACTTATAGCTCTCCCCTGAATAATAATTTGCGCTTTGGTATCGCTGGTAGGTTTAATCAAAATGGGATTCATATCCGTATGAGGTTTTAAACCGGCAGCTTGCGCTTGCAATGCCTGCGCGCGCCCTATTTCACCGCCATCTTCTGTGACGGCCGAATTTAGAGCCATATTTTGCGGTTTGAAGGGTACAACTGAGACGCCGCGATTTTTTAAAATCCGGCAGAGCGCAGTGACCAAGGTGGTTTTACCTGCATCTGACGTTGTTCCCTGAATCATAATAGTCAATGACATATTTTTTACGCAGCCCCAATAATTCGTTACACTTACTTTTAAATTTGTTCTTTTTTAAAAACATCATCAGCGCTCATGATAACGGAAAAAAATATGCAAGGCTTGTTGGATATCAAACCCCTCGACAGAAGTAACCTGACCACCATTACGCAAAATATCAATCAAAAAACAAAACCACCTGGTGCATTGGGTGAGCTGGAGCATATTGCGACCCAAATGGCGCTGATACAAAAAACTCAAAAGATATCAGTTAATCCAATAATGATTATTTTTGCTGCAGATCATGGTGTTGCTGAGGAAGGCGTAAGTATCGCGGGTAGTATCGTCACACAACAAATGGTGATGAATTTTTTACAAGGTGGCGCAGCGATCAATTGCTTTTGTCGCGGCCAGAATTTGCCACTTTTTGTAGTAGACGCTGGCATAAAATATGAAATTTCACCCCGCCCAGCCACGCTCATTAATCAACGTATTGCAGCAGGTACAAAAAATTTTTCACGTGAAGCGGCCATGAGTTTGCCTGATGCTGAACGAAGTATTACCTTGGGTGCATCGCTCGCCGAAAATTTTATTGCGCAGGGCTTCAACATTCTCGCCTTTGGCGAAATGGGTATTGGCAACTCTTCTTCCGCAGCAGCATTGCTAGCCGCTATTACAAAAGCGCCTGTAGCGGATTGTACCGGACGGGGAACAGGTATTAATGACGCACAATTTTCCAAAAAAACACAACTTATTAGCTCCGCACTGGAGCGCATTTCTGATATGTCATGCTCTCCGCTGGAACTACTCAGTGAGCTGGGAGGGTTTGAAATTGGGCAAATATGCGGTGCTATGCTTGCGACAGCGAAAGCAGGAAAAATAATTTTAGTGGACGGATTTATTGCATCTGCCGCCGCTCTGCTGGCAGCCGAATTTAATCATCATGTTTGCGATTACATGATCTTCGCACACCAATCGCATGAAAAAGGCCACCAGCTTTTATTGCAAAAATTAAATGCTAAACCTTTACTAAACCTTGGCTTACGTTTAGGTGAAGGAACCGGCGCAGCACTTGCAGTACCTCTGCTTAAAGCGGCAGAAAGTTTTTATAACGATATGGCCACATTTTCCAGCACAGGCATCGCTGTATGATTTTGCGAGTCATTCGCCATGAGATAAATTTATTCCTGTTGGCTCTCGGCTATTTTAGTCGCATCCCTATGCCAAGCTGGGTGGTTTATAGCCCGGATAATCTTAATCATTCGAGTCGTTATTTCACACTTGTAGGATGGCTACTTGGTTTTTTAGTAGCCGGAGTTTTTTATTCGAGCCATCAATTTTTTTCGGTAAATATCAGCCTTTGGCTTTGCATGCTAATAAGCCTGTTATTAACGGGTGCATTTCATGAAGATGGTTTAGCTGACACTGCAGACGGTTTGGGCGGTGGTTTTACCCGCGAAAAGAAATTGAGCATCATGAAAGATAGTCGCATAGGTACTTATGGTGCTTGTGCGTTATTAATGGCACTCATCGGTAAATTTATTTTATTGCAGGAAATTGAAAATCTATTAATTGCAATACCTGTTGCCTATGCATTATCGCGCACACTTGCATCTTCGTTATTATTTACCATGAATGTTGTCAGTGACCCACAAACAGAAAAATCTAAACCACAAGCCAAAGCGCAATCGCGGTTGGACATGTTTATCTTGATAGCGACATGCTTACCTATTGTATTTCTGTTCCCCGCAAAGCTTTTGCTTTTCCTTCTATTCCTGATGATAGTGCTTCGCTACTTATTACAATATTATTTTAACAAGCAACTGGGTGGTGTAACTGGAGATTGTCTGGGAGCAAGCCAGCAAATTACCGAAATAGGTATATATTTATTATTAATTGAGCAAGGCATTTAGATGGCCATATCATTTATTGTTGGCGGAGCGCGTTCCGGAAAATCAAGATTCGCTGAAGAACTCGCCAGTAAAAGCGTGGGCAAAGTCTCCTACATAGCAACGGCTACAGCTGTTGATAAGGAAATGGAAACACGAATTCTTCATCATCAAACACGGCGCCCCGGCAATTGGGTCTTACACGAATGCCCCCTTATGCTAACGCAACTATTAAAAATTGAAGCGCAGGAAGAACAAACTATCCTGGTGGATTGTTTAACCTTGTGGCTTAACAATCAGCTCTATGAAGATCCTGCGCAGGACTTTTCTGTATTATTTTCTTCTCTTGTAGATAGTGTCATAAACACTAAAGCGCATATTATTTTTGTTGCCAATGAAGTAGGCTTGGGCATTATTCCCATGGGAGAAATTACCCGGCAATTTGTAGATGAGGCAGGTCGCTTAAACCAGCAAATAGCTCAAATAGCAGATAAGGTTAGGTTCATGGTGGCAGGCTTACCGCTTGTCTTAAAATAGCCTCAACTAAAACGCTCATACTGAAATGTGAATTATGAATACTCGTCGCTTCAGCTTTATTCGTCACGGCAAGGTTAGCGGCCCTGCTGCGCTTTACGGAAGAACAGATGTTGAAATGAATATTCATGCGCAACAAGACTTGCTCGCCAGTCTCGAATATTTACACCATGAAAATGCAATTGATTACATTATTACCTCACCCTTAAAACGCTGTTCCGTAGTCGCCGAGGAATTTTCGCGACACCATTTACTTCCCATTGAAATGAATGCTGATTTACAAGAATGCGATTTTGGCGAGTGGGATGGAGTGGACTTCAACTTGCTCAAAAAGCAATGGCCACATTTGGAAGCGTTTTGGCAATCACCGCTAGACCAATCTCCACCCGGTGGCGAAGACTTAACAGTTTTTAGTAGAAGAGTACGCAATGCATGGAATTCAATTCAGACTCAACAGATATGCGAACATACGCTTATTCTATGTCACGGCGGAACTATTCGAATAGTCATTGCTGACATATTGGGCATTCCTATCGCGAGCCCACTATTTCAGCAATTACATATAGATCACTGCTCCCACACTTATATAGAAATTGGCGACTACACTGAAGCAAAGCCCGTTATTCGCTGGATTGGTGCGGAGCTTTAAAAAATTTGTTCGAGTTCGAAGGATTATTTTAAAAAAAATGGCCCTTCTAAAAAAAGCAAACTAAAACTTAATTACCACTCAATTCCTTTCTGCGCTTTCACGCCATCGTTAAATGCGTGCTTGATGGATTTAACTTCACTAAACGTATCCGCCAGATCTTCCAGATATTTTTTTGCTCCACGACCCGTAATGATCACATTTTGATTGATGGGACGATTTTTAATTGCAGCGACAACTTTTTCTTTGTCTAAATATTTATAATTGAGCATATAAGTTAGTTCATCCAACAGCACCAGATGAATTTCCGGGTCGCTAAATATGTGCTCACATTCTGCCCATACCTGCTCTGCTGCCGCCTTATCCTGCTCAGCATTTTGGGTTTCCCAAGTAAACCCGGTTCCCATAACAAAATATTCAAGTTTGGCATTTGTGCCGTGAAATATACTTTCGGTCAGAAAATTTTTCTCGCCACACTCCCAAGTGCCTTTTATAAATTGCACAATCGCAACTTTGTATCCATGACCTAAACACCGTAAAGCAGTGCCAAAACCGGAACTACTTTTACCCTTTCCGTCACCCGTTAATACAATAACGACGCCGCGCTCTTCGGTAGCCTTGGCTATTTTTGCATCCACAATTTCTTTGCGTTGCTGCATACGTTCTTGATGACGCTGCGCTTTGTCATCGATCGTAACTTTTTCGTCAGGCATAAAAGGTCCTCAAAAAATGGGGTGGAAATATCCACCCATTCTAACGCTATTTAGGTTTAGAAACGGTAGCTTATGCTCACGTCATAGTTTCTTCCCGGTTGAGGATACTGATAATTACCCACTCTGGGTGAATAGCCTTGAAGGCCAGCGTAGATTTCGTTAGTAATATTGCGCACTCTCGCGTTCAATTCGACGTTCTGAATCTGCCACAAAATATGTGCATTGAAAATAGTAGTGGGATCTGCTTTTTCATGTGCATTAAGTTGGTCGCCAGAACGATAACGCGAACCCGTGTAAGTTGCGTCTAATGTAAAGATCAAATCGGGAGTGAATGAAAATATTGCTGCGACATTACCTAAATTTTTTGCAACATAGGGAACCTGATTTCCCACAAAACTTCCCGATGTCAATTCTGCATCTGTGTAAGTGTAATTTGTGTGTATTGTAATTTGCGAGCTTAGTGTTAACTCACTGTCAAATACCAGCCCTTTACGCTCCGACTGATCGAGATTAATGTTTGCGCCAAAATTTTCGAATGAATTTGGGTTCGGGATTACGGCGTCATACATTAGCTCGTCATCAAGTTTGATTTTATAAAACGTAATTTGTGAAGAGAATTCTTTACTGTCCCACGCGAAACCTGCTTCGCCCGTGCGACTCGCCTGAGGCTTAAGAAAATCCACTCCAGGCAGAACCAATCCATTTTCATCCGCATTTGCAAACCTAAAGCCTTCAGCATAACGGGCGAATGTTCGCCACCCTGAATCTATTTGATAACTTACCCCTAACTCCTTCGCGTCAAGATCATCACTATGGTTTATATCCATCGCATGATTTTTATCATCTACAGATGATTGACGTGCCCCCAGGGTCACTGCAAAATCTTTAGTTATTGGGTAAATCATTTGTGCATAGTACGCATCGATATCTTGTTCAATATCAATTCCCCAATCGGCCACTTCATAGCGCGCGGCTACATTGTCGTAACCCAGCGTAACTACTGCTGAACCATTAGCTGTTGGAATATTTCCGATCAACCGGGGAGTCGCATTTTTTACGCGCATGTTGCCAAGCGTTGGCTCGCCGTAGCCATAAAAAGATGTCGTATCTTCATCACGATCTGCGTATTCGGCAAGAAATTTCCAATTTTCCGTGATGTCAATTTCACCACCCAAGCGTACCAGGTCGGTATCCTGATTAGCGTAATCGTTTGGGGTACGTGCTTTGCGAGGATTAACAGCAGCTTCTGAATCCAGCAAATAACCAGCTAGGTTTAAATCGTCTTCAATCTTTTGGCCTTCAACAAAGAAAAAACCCTTTGAAAAATTGTAACGCAGATTTGCTAAAACATTTTCTTGCGAGGATTCATTATTATCGCGAAAATTATTGGCGTTACGTTTCTGACCCGACAGTGTGTAGGCGAGCCCATTTTCAAATCCCTGCCGGACACTTGCGGTATAATCTTCTAAATTTGCGGTACCGCGAGTCGCACTCACTGAACCGTGCAATTCGCCCGCACTTGCCTGACGTGTAATTACATTTATCACACCACCCACCGCTTGATCACCATAAAGCACACCGGCGCTACCTTGTACAATTTCAATTCGCTCCACATCTTTGAGCGACACTGTACTTAAGGCTGGTCCTGCAAGGCTAGGGTTGTTGAGTTTTCGTCCGTCTACCAATACCAGTACGTTGTTAGCTCCCGGTAGACCGCGCATGGAGGCCGTGACATTTCTGGCACCACTACCGTCAGCATCACTCAACTGAATGCCAGCTTGAGTACGTAAAACTTCAGAAATTAACTTAGCACCACTCACACGAATATCTTCAGCTGTAATCACTTTAATTTGCGTGGCAATTGGCATTTGTGCTGTTTCACTTCGCGTAGCACTGATGTAAACAGTTTCGATTTTTTCATCTGCAGCAAAAACATTCGCAGCGACTGTGGAAGATAAAATTGCGGCGCTAAGAGAGCTCAAGGCAAAAGCTTTGGTAGACATAAAATTCCTCAATCTAAAAAAAGATGAGGGAGGGAAAGCGGAATAATGCGCGAGGTTTTGGAGCCCTCAAAACAGAATTTCCACCGATGTTGCCCTCCGCGACATCGTGAATAAAAGTTTTGAGGCTGGTATCGGACTTATGACCTGAATGGCAGATTCATTTACCGTTGCGGGGGCAGTGTTGGCATTACAATAATAAATTGTTCACCAAACTTCCCATTTAATTTGACCCTTGCATTATTGAAGTTCCGGGCGAAACAACAATTGGCACGTCAAACACCTCGGCGCGCAGGTTATGGGGTTGCAAGAGTTGAGTCAAGGGGAAATCTTGCAGATAGGTAGATTATCGCTTAGTCGGCTTGCGCTTTATATATACAGTGCGGTGAACACGTGCCACCAATTCTTGCTTTGTGTTATATATTTCCACCACAAACTCTGGAAGGTATTTTTCACCTGCGGCAGTTGCTGCACGTATCTCTGCGAGTTTTTCTTCAGTTAGGATAAATTTTGCAGTCACATCACTGCGCCCTGGTGAAATGAAATCTATATTGGCTTTTTTGTCCCAAACAAAATAATCCCGGCCAAGATTTTCCATAATCATTAACATGTACCAGGGATCAGTCATGGCGAATAAATTTCCGCCAAATTGCGTACGAACGTTGTTGCGGTTATACCAGCGTAATTTAAGCCGCACGTCTATCTCGCGATAATCATCACTTATTCGCGTTGCACGAATGGAATTAAAGAACAGCGGCGGCCATAAATTAATAACACGACGAAGGACTTTGGCTTTCATAATTGCGCAACTCGTTTTACGGGAATAATAACAACACCATCATCGCGGCAATCTACATGTGCATTAATACCGTAAACTTGTGCTAAATTTTTAGGTGTTAGCACATTAACAGGGTCGCCCTCTGCAACAAGTTTTCCGTGATTCATCAACACCAATCTTGAACAAAAGCGCGACGCTAAACTTAAATCGTGCAATGCAGCTACAACTGCCCCGCCCTCCTTTGCATGAGATTGTAATAATTCCATGATATGCAATTGGTGATATAGGTCCAATGCCACTATAGGTTCATCTGCAACAATCAATTTTGGATTACCGGCAAACACTCTTGCTAATAAAACGCGTTGCAATTCGCCGCCGGATAATTCAGTGACCGGGCGCTCAGCCAAAGAACCTACCTCCGTCATTTTTAACGCGTTTGTAATAGCATTTTCATCCTGCTCGTTGGTGCGCACTGAAGAATTCCAGGGCGAACGCCCGAGCGCAACCAAATTTTTTACACTTAAAGGCCAAGCAGGAGATTCATGCTGTGCAAGGTACGCCATAAAACGTGCACGCGCTTGTGCGGAAATAAGATGAATTGATGTGCTGACCTCCTGTGGCGCTAAATAAATATCACCACTTTTGGGTTTAGCCAAACCTGCAAGCATACGCAAGAGCGAACTTTTACCGGCGCCATTGGGCCCGATCAGGCCAACAAATTCTCCTGTGTCGATATGAATATTCATTTGTTCGACAACAGGTTTATTGCCAAGATGTAGGGATAAATTTTTGGCGTTTAATAATCGCATGTGAGTTTCTCTAAATTATTTTTTTTCATACGGATTCTCGCAATTACACCCAACGCGAACGTGTTTTTAAAATCAATATAAGAAAGAATGGTCCGCCCACCAGTGACGTCACCACGCCTAATTTTAATTCGCGCGCTACGTCTAACAGTCGAACCAAAATATCGGCGCCTAAAACGAGTAATGCACCGCCAAAGGCGCTCGCTAGAAGTAAACGACCTGGATTATAGCCAACCAATGGACGCAGCAAGTGCGGAATAACTAACCCTACAAAACCTATACTTCCGCTAACCGCTACAGCAGCGCCTACACACAGAGCAAGCCCTACTAACAACAGAGTGCGTTCGCGTTGCGGGTTAAAACCCAATGAGGTTGCCGTTTCTTCACCGAGGCTCAACGCGTTCAAAAAACGGTAACAACTAAATAATAAAATCCAACCCACGGCGATAAATGGAGCTGCTATATAAACGTGATGAATATTGCGATTTGCTAACGAGCCCATTAACCAGAAAACAATTTCTTGCATTGCATACAAACTTGGAGCGAAATTTAACGCAACCGCGATCATTCCTCCTGCTATGGCATTGATCGCTACTCCAGCTAAAATAAGCGAAAGCACGCTGCTGCGAAAACCCGCTAATAAATACACCAATATCAGCGCTACTAACGCACCAAAAATTGCAGCACAGGGTAACCAATACCAGGCTACAGCGGACAAACCAAAATACAAAACAATAACAGCACCCAAGGCTGCGCCGCTAGAAACACCGAGAATACCAGGTTCCGCTAATGGATTTCGCAAGAATCCCTGCATAGCGGCCCCGGCGACACCCAAGGTAGCACCCACCAAAACTGCGAGCATCACACGCGGCAAACGAATCTCCCAAACAACGGTTTGATGCAAAGAGGCGGTTGAATTAATTAAATCTTTAATTGCCTGCAAAACTGAAATGGAAGCATTACCCATAGATAGCGAAAAAATAAACGTACCCACCACCGTTATAGCGAGTGTTGAAATTAAAAGAGGAAAAGATATTTTTAGCACAATAAATCCTTGCGTTAATTAGACAAGCGCTTGCGCTGTTGTATAAGGTTTTCAATAGCATCCACCGCAACGGGTGCTATGCAAGAAAGTGTTGTAGGTAAACGAATTATTTTTACATCATTACTACGCAATGCGGGATGCTTGATATATTCCTGTGCCAGCGAAAAAGCCTGCACATCCGAAGTTTCAATGATCAACACTTTTGGTCGCGCAAGAATAAGTTCTTCCAAATCAATTTGTTTAAAGCCCGTAATATTTTTATCGAGCGCGAGATTATGAAAACCTGCACGCGTCATTAATTCATTTTCAAGTGTTTCAGCACCCACAACAACACCGTTTGATGAATACCAGAACCCTGAAATAGGTGCCGAGTTTTTTTGAAGCGCATCCAGTTGCGTTAATTTTTGCTCCATAGCCTGCGCCATGACCTCTGCTTCAGTAGTACGATCAACCAATAAACCGAAGTGCCTAATGTGGCTGGATATATCGTTAAGATCCCGAGGCAGCGGTAAAACTTCTACGCGAAAGCCTAATTGTTTCAATAGAGTTCGCAAATCGAGTGAAGAATACTCACCCGCTAATATTAAATCTGGATTGCGAGGGACTATATCCTCCGCGAGACCGTGATTTAAATTGTAGGCTTTTGCTTGTTCCGCAACTGACGAAAATTGTGGGTTCGCAGATAAGTAATAAAGCGAGTCAACGCGCTCTGGCTCAACCAACTTTATAAGAAGTGCATCTAAACATAAGTTGATGGAGACAATACGTTTTGCAGGGGTTGGTTGCTCTGCAATAGTAAAGGATGAAAGCGCAGCAATAAGAAGGGAAAATAGAAATCTGCGCATAAAGAAGTTACAAAATTTAATGAATGAGTTAAATGGTAACTTAAAACCGTAATGCTAAAACACTCTTTTTTAGGAAAGGTTTTGCTTGTCTGAACAATAGTTCAAAACTTATGTTCACGCACATGTATGTACAGAAGGGAGCGTCATCCTCAGCTAGGCGCCCCACGTGCGGGGATTCACCGGGCTGGCGCTCCACCTGTTAACAGACTCAAAGGCTGGATCCCCATTTACACGAGGATGACGACGGACACATATATGACAGAGGTCTAAAATTAAAAACATTTTCTCGAAAAACATCATATAAGCAAATTTATTAAAGCGGATTTAACCAAGCCGCACCGCGCACTCCACTCGAATCGCCATGAAGCGCCTGCACTATGGGTGTATCGCATTCAAAACCAAATACATAGTTACTTAATAATTGTGGCACTGCAGTATAAATTTCCGCGATGTTGGAAACACCGCCGCCCAACACAATAATATCTGGGTCCATGATGTTAATGACTGCAGCCAAACCCCGTGCGAGCTGATCAAAATACGCATCTAATACTTTGCGTGCGTTAAGGTCGTCTGTAGCAGCACGTTGCGCAATTTCATTTCCCGTCAGCTTAATGCCTGTGAGCATTTCGTAGGATTTGCACAAACCTGTTCCCGATAAAAAAGTTTCCTGGCAACCAGATTTACCGCAATAGCAAGGCCGCGCTTCGAGTTCAGCATCATGTGTCCACGGCAATGAATTATGCCCCCACTCGCCCGACACGCCATTGGGGCCTACTAAGGGTAGGCCTTTGAATGCCACACCTGCGCCGCAACCCGTGCCTATAATGCCTGCAAATACCAGATCGTAACCTTTACCTGCACCATCAGTCGCCTCGGAAACGGCAAGGCAATTTGCGTCGTTGGTGATTTTGACGTTACGATTTAAATGCTCTGATAAATCTTTTTGAAAAGGTTTGCCATTTAACCAAGTAGAATTCGCATTTTTAACCAAGCCGGTTTTTCGCGAAACGGTCCCGGGAATTCCAATCCCCACTGGTAAGTTTGACTGGCCAGCAGCAGCTTCTGCTTGAACTACAAGTTTTGTAATATCGCTCAGGGTGGCGGCATAATCATCGCGCACTGTAGGAATTCGTGTGCGGAATAATTCCTGACTTTCGCCATTTAATAAAATAACTTCAGTTTTTGTACCACCAAGATCTATACCAATTCGAAAATCTGTCATCTTTTATAGCCAATGAGATTGAAAGTCGCGATTATAGATTTCCTGCTCCTTACAACGCAATTAGTGCTTAAATCTTCATCTGAATGGCCATTTAGTTCATCTGAGCTACAATAATACTTAAGTGACCTTATCTACCTTCCATCTAAAGAACGCTTATGACTCCAGAACGCCGCCGTTTTCATCGTATTGATTTTGATGCCCGGGTTGAAATTGCAGAAGGCGATAATAACTGGCAAGCACAGCTATTGGATATTTCCCTTAAAGGTGTTCTGCTTACCAAACTGGGACACTATCAACTGCCCGTCACATCCACACTGCTATTGAAAGTTATCCTATCGGATCAAACCAGTATTGCTATGTCTGCGCAAGTCGTTCATCAAACTGTTGATCAGGCTCACCTTTCATGCGTGGCTATTGATATAGACAGCATCAGTCATTTGCGACGGCTCATCGAATTAAATTTAGGTGACGCTGATGCAGCAGAGCGCGAACTATCTGACTTACTAACGGAATCGCCCCGATAATTTATTACCGAAATTTATTGCAATTGGTTAAGGTTGATAAGATTATGACTGACGATGAACGCAGAACCGCTCCGCGCTATCCGTTACGAGCATTTGCTGCTTTGTGTAACTCGGAAAAAGAATGGGCTGCCCACGTCCTCGACATTTCCTACCACGGTGCCCGGATCGCATTATTGGACGAATATCATTTATGCGCGGGTGACGCCATTCAGCTACGTTTGGAAATACCCGAAATGCAAGTGCCGGCCGGAGCCCTTCCTTATTTGTATTTGAATGGTACGCTAGTTCATCAACAGGAGCATATGCTCGGAATTCAATACGAACCCGCCAGCGATGCGGATGCGCTTTTGTTAAAGCAAATCCTCGCAAATTTAAATGATTGATTTTGTTATTTACCCACGAACCGCCCGAAGGTGTTATGTTTATTTGTCGCAGTCTATGTTGTCGCTCACTAACTGCGATTATTGTTTTAATCATCCTGCTTTGTACACCGCATAAAAGCTTTGCCCAGGATACCCCCTCAATAACCATTCCCTATAGTGTCGACCACACCAGCAATTCTCCTAATTATTATTACGAGGAAGCACTGAAACTGGCGTTGGTTAAGACTGAACCGACTTACGGAAAGCTCGATATAAAATTTTATCCTTTTAGTACGGGGCTTGAACGACAGCATGCTATTTTAAAAACCAATGGTGGCCTCGATCTTATCTGGAGTTCATCTACCCCGTTACGGGAAGAAAAAATGCTCGCCATAAAATTCAACTTATTACGTGAACTTGGTGACTACAGGATTTTATTGATTCGGACAGAGGATAAAGAAAAATTTGCAACTGTCAGACGCCTTGCAGATTTACGAAAATTCAAAGCCGGTGCTATCCCTGAATGGCAAGACACAAAAACTTTTCAAATGAACAATATGCCGTTTGTCACTGCCTGGGGTTATGAGCCCATGTTTAAACTGCTCGCCGAGAAGCGCTTTGACTATATACTCCGAGGTCCCCAGGAAATTTGGCCAGAACTGGAGCAGCATAAAGATCTACCCATAATGGCGGAAGAAAAACTATTGGTAGGCTATAAACTTCCCGTGTATTTTTTTGTACACCCTAAAAACGAAAAACTTGCCGCACGCATTAAAAAGGGATTAGAGATCGCACAAAAAGATGGAAGCTTAAAAAATCTGGTTATGAGCTTACCCGCGTTTAAAAAAGGTTACGAGGAAATTAACAAGAAGCGCCGGCTATTAATTAACATAAATGAGGAAGATTCCCTCGACTAACGTTTTACAATGCCTCCAAGGCTTCCTGTAAATTTTTAACGGCGATAATGTCCATTCCCGGATATTTCTCACGTGGTGCATTTGCAATTGGGACTATTGCTTTTTTAAACCCGTGTTTTGCTGCCTCGCGAATACGTTCCTGCCCGCTCGGAACCGGACGAATCTCACCGGACAAACCCACCTCACCAAACACCATTAAATCCTGCGGCAAAATTTTATCGCGAAAGCTGGATACAATCGCCAATAAAACTGCCAAATCCACACTGGTTTCCATGACGCGCACGCCGCCAACCACGTTTACAAAAACATCCTGATCGCCCACCATAATTCCGCCGTGACGATGCAACACTGCAAGCAACATGGACAGTCGATTTTGATCCATACCAACAGCAACACGACGTGGATTTCCTAAATGGCTGTCATCCACCAAGGCTTGAATTTCAATCAGTAATGGACGAGTTCCTTCCCACATCACCATCACAACTGAGCCTGGTGCAGGATCTTCCGCGCGCTGCAAAAAAATTGCGGAGGGATTATTCACTTCGCGCATACCTAATTCGGTCATGGCGAACACCCCCAATTCATTTACCGCACCGAAACGGTTTTTATTACCGCGCAAGGTTCGAAAACGAGAGTCATTATCGCCCTCCAATAAAATCGAGCAATCGATCATATGCTCCAACACTTTCGGGCCCGCAAGCGATCCATCTTTAGTAACGTGCCCTACTAGAATAACTACAGTGCCTGTTTGTTTTGCGAAGCGTGTTAAATAAGCGGCGCTTTCGCGCACTTGTGATACCGAACCTGGTGCTGACGAAATATCTTCCATGTGCACAACTTGAATGGAATCGACCACCATTACTTTTGGAGCTATCTGTTGTGCGGTTGAGCAAATAGTCTCAACATTGGTTTCGCTCAGCATCTGTAATTTATGTGTAGGTAAACCTAAACGTTGCGCGCGCATCGCAACTTGCTGCAAAGACTCTTCACCAGTCACATAAAGTGCAGGCATATTGCTCGCTAAAAAACATAATGTTTGCAGCAACAATGTACTTTTGCCCGCGCCAGGATTACCGCCAATAAGAACAACCGAACCCGGTACAAAACCACCACCAAGAACGCGATCAAATTCACTGGTACCACTTGAAAAGCGCGGTACATCTCCCAGCGAAATTTCTGCGAGAGTTTGTACCTTATTACCTGAAGCGCCGCCCGCATAACCTTCAAATTTTGCAGAGCGATTTGTGGGCGTAGGCCCGAGGCGAACTTCAACAATAGAATTCCATGCATTGCACTCGGTGCATTGCCCCTGCCATTTTTTATAATCAGCTCCGCAATCGTTGCAGACGAATGCGCTTTTGGTTTTTGTGCTCACCGCAATTCTCTTCTAAAGCCAACATGAATTTACTACAAATAAAAACTTAACAATTATTTCTCATCCGTAAGTTTTAAATAAACACCGAGTCCCACTAACATGGAAACTGCTGCGAATAACATGAATACCGCAGAATTCAAATGATCTTCACCGCCCAACAGCGATTTAAACATAAGCAATAGCGATTCAATAGAAACAGCAATAACGATGGCGGACATGAAACGACTAATGGTACGGCGCATAGAGCCTTCGTGGTGGATGTCTTTGTGAAGAAAAACTTCTTCTTCCAAAATCGTTTTTCCCAAGTCAAATATTGCCAAACCTAGAGTCACCAGAATAACCGCGCCGAATATTTTAATGGGTTCATCAATGTGATTATGCACAACGCTGTACATATCCTTGCCGCCGTAATAAAGCAATAAACTTGCTATCAACACCAGCATGACTCCAATGACTGCATAGACGGCTTGAAAGAACGGATGCACACGACGGCGCAACTCATCGCCGTTTAAAAAGATAATCAACTTTTCTAAATTAAAATTAATAACCAAAAAAGCAATTTTGTCTTGCTCTGTGACGTAACGTTGCACGGCAGAAATAGCGAGTTGATGCGTTGCGTTGGAAAGATAAGGTGAAGTCACGGTGGATATTTTTTCGTTTTTTACCGCCTTGGTGTAGTAAGCGCGATTGCTGCGGTCTGAACGCATACCAGGTTCGCTGCGTTTGGAGTCGTCGATATGGGGAGCCGCTGCAGATACAGTGGTTTGCATCCCGTGTTCATCAAGGCAGTAGAGTAATTCTACGAATGGATAGGATTTGTACAAACGTTCTACTGTTTTTTGAAGTTGTGCTTCGTCTTTTTCTAATTTGCGGGGCATTAGCGCAGTAACGATGGAATCGAGCAGGCGGTCGATTTGCGGTTGGTATTCTTCGTATTTGCGTAGTAAATATAAATAATTGCGGGGTGTCATAAAAAATCCCAGTCAAAAAAATCTTAATCGCAAGTAACGCCGTTTAGATAGCGGCCGTTATTCATGCAAAACCTCAGCCGCAATCATACACAAGCAGGTTTAGGCTGACTGCATAATTTAAAAAATTCTGATGCATGCGCTGTGCATTTCATGAAGCTAGGCAAAAAAAAGCCCGCTAAAAACCAGCGGGCTATGAAATCCTTGCATTAATAAATTGTATTAAGGTTGTTCAATATTAGCGGGAGCTTGGCTACCCACGGCGACCTTTCCGCTGTTCAACACAAAACTAACAATCTCTGCGTGCATTTCAGGTGTTATTTGCGGTGCAGCCGTGGAAGGTCTTAATAAAGAGATGTGATCTCCTGCATTCAGTTTCACCAGACCAGAAATAACTGTATCAGTGTCTGAATCAAACCCTAGTTGAGTTTCACCCAAGCCGAGCTGTGTTGCACCTATAAGCCGCGCAAATGCTTGGGTACCCGTCAAAGGAGCAATATCAGAACTGTTCGGAATGACCGCATCATTCTTAACTTGTTGCAATAACACCGGAATTTTCAGACTGGGAAGCAGCTGGGCGAAATTCACAGGGTCGCCTGAGTCCATAGCGCTTTGTGCCGCATACAAAAACTTCTCGTAATTGCTAGTCCCCACGTTTACTCCAGCATGGGCAAGGCCTGCGTTGATAATGGGAGCAAAGGTCGCCGAGTTCACCAGTATCTGCGCTACTTGAGTACCTGCTACAGATGCCGTCAAACTGCGAATGGGGTTGAGGTTGGACGTCACCCCAATTTTTGCCTCATTAGAGATGGCAGTTTGGTTAACTACGGTAAACACGGAACCTAAAATCCCGCCTAGTGAATGCCCCACTACGCTGACATTGCCGAGATTTAGCTTGGCACCTTGGACTTGTACAAAATCAGTATCCAGACCTTTCAAGCTGGCGTTGAGATTGAGCAAATCCATCACAGATTGACGATTGTTATCACGGGTATTTAACAAATAACCAAGGTTGGTAAATTGTGCTCCCGAACCATCGGTTGCGGTAGGTGTAGCAAAATTCATAGGCGCTGGAGCACCACCGGGGCCAGCTACATTAAAGTGACGTTCGTGAGGTGCATCGGCACCATAAATGGTTGCGAACGGAATGAGCTGCCCTTTCTCAACATTCAGTACACCAACAAATGGATTATTAGCAGCAACACCATGGAGTGGTAAATCTATGGCAACTGTCGCTACGCAACGGCTTGCAAGAGTGTGTGCCAATGCTAAGCCTGATGTACGGTCACTGGTAATACCGTGCACGTAGATTACAACCGGATAACCACCCGCTGCGTAGACTTGCCCACAGGTCAAAGATCCCGCGTATCCGGGAACCCAGCCAGATTCCGGCAGAGTCACTTGTAAAGGTACAGATTCGTCACTGGTTTTTGCCGCAAATGGGTAGCGATAGGTCACGTTGTAGGAAGTCGCGTCTACATCTTTGGGAACAGTTACGCCAAGTTGCGCAGCCAGCGTCAAGTCAGGTGTCCAGGCACGAGTCAAAAAGGCGCCAAAGGGTAAGCTTCCAGGTGCGGTGAGGTAATACGGCAGTTTGATGTAACCCGTGTAGAGTTTGCCAACATTACCGGCCAAGGAGCCGCCGCTAAGCACGCCCATATCCACACCAGTAGCTGCTGACACTTTCAACGACCGCTGTTTCGGTGTGGACAGCAAACCGCCCATTTCAAGCGCGCTAACATTCCCTACTGCAGTGGAAGGCGCAACACCTGCCGCAATTTGGGACGCCGCTAAAGCCGCACGAGGGGCAGCCATAGCAACCAAAGGTGCCTGTGGATCAGTCGTGGTAAAGGTATATGTCAGGACCAATTTATCGAGCGCAGCGTTTGCCGTTAGCCCGGACGTTACAGCAGAGAGAAATCCGCTAGCCAGGGTCTCCCAACCCACTATTGCGTTGCGCACTGGCAGCAGGCTTTCCAATATCGGATAAGTAGTATCGTGTAGAGCGTTGTAAGTCCAAGAGCGAGTTAGGGCCTTCCCGGAAGAATCTTTAATATCGTTCGTCAATACCACCAGGTATTTAGCTTTGGATTTTAAGGGAACAATCGGCCGAATTCTGATGGCGTTATTGGTACCACCATCCAGTGATACGACTTTGGTATCAAAGGTTGCTGCACCGTTAATCCCCACAATATTTGCAGGATTTAGCGCATCTTTCCCGCCGCTATTCAACTCCAACAGGAATACACTTTTCATTGGTATTACAGTAGCTACATCTACACTGCCTTCTACCAATATGTCGAAAAACGCAGAAGTTGAAAATCCATCCAACCCGTTGAGCGTAGCTCGCACCGCATCTGAGGGCGAACCAACATCGGCGGTGCCGTCAGTGGCACCGGCCTTGGCAAAAATTAAATCGGTATTAACAGGTATGTCAGAAATTACCGGGTCAAACCGTGGGTGAGTCCCCGCTACAAATGCTTCAGGTTCGGTAAGTGCGGGTTGCTTTTGTTTATCATTGCCACCACCGCAGGCAGTAAGTAGTGCCGAAACAAAAAATGCCAAAGTTGCGCAGGGAATAAGTTTGCTTTTATTGTTCATAAGAGTTTCCTGGAGGATCGAAAGTCACTTCGGTTGAGTATAGCCAAAAATTTATAAAAGATTAGCCTCACTTTTTTATCGGCTTGTGCGAAAACACCACTATCGTCGTCAAAAACAACAAACACGAAATATTTGCAGCATTAAAAATTCGAAAAGAACAAATTGTAGACGGCAATGATCTAATCAGAGTTTTTCACGCGCTGAATAAAAGCAGAACAATTTGAAGCCTTTGTGAAAGGCACAGGTGGAAAATAAAAACTCAACTCAGGAAAATGTATAAAGGAGATTGGTATAGGGGAAGACAACAATCAATTCTCCCGGAAATTTTACTCACGCTAACTGCAAATGCTTTACGACAGGTAACTCACGTATACGTGGGCCACCCGCCGCGACAATTGCGCTCGTCAGGCTTGCGGCTATAGGTGGAACCCCTGGCTCGCCTACACCGGTGTGCTTTTCATCGCTGCTAACAAGCGTCACAACAATTTTCGGGGATTGATGCATTCTGAGCGTAAGATGCTCACTCGTTATCTCCTTAATATTTTATTTCATCACTTGTTTCAAGCGAGTTGCCGCCGCGCGATGGATTGATCAGCATCTTGCGAACAAGCCTCCAAAATCTGGTGACATTGAGCCAAAACACTGAGTGCAACTGATTCTGGCAAGTCTCCACCAATATCGAATCCCATGGGCCCGTAAACTATAGAACTTAGTTTATTATCAGAAGAAAGTGCTGCTTGTTTTAATACTTTTTGTTTACGGTGCGCAGGACCCAGCAAACCAATATATTTAGCATTGGACGATTGCAGCGCTCGTAACGCAAGGGCGTCCATAGCAATGTTATGGGTCATAACAATTGCTGCATTTATTTTATCCAGCACAGCTTTCACTTCGAGGGAGTCACTGGCGCTGCAAATAATTTTTACATCAGGAAAATCATTTGGGTTTGCATAACCAACCCGGTTATCAATTAATGTGAGCTGCCAACCAAGAATAGTCGCCATTTTTACTAGAGGTATCGCATCCGCTCCACCACCAAATATAACAAGCTGAATTTTTGGTTTTATCACAAGCATCAAACATTCCTGTCCATAGTAATCCTTGAGACGAGAATGATCAGAAGCAAGGTTAAAATTTTCAACCTCAGTTGAATCTAATAATCGGTTATTTAAACCACGAGGAGCATCGTCTATTTCTATGGCGCGATTCAAATCGGCGCAAACATCCACTTGAGTATTAATTGCATAATAGACGAGCGTTTGAGAAAGAAGAGCTTCGTATACCATATCAAGCGACTGATAAGAATTTTCAGCAGCCACAGGCTGCAATAAAATACTTACTTTACCGCCACAACCCAAGGCTTTGGCCCAACCAGTTTCCGCATCATCACCAGAATCAAAACAGACACTCAGCGAGCGATTAAAAGTGAGCACCTTTTTAACATCGTTCAATAAGGATTTTTCAAGGCAACCACCACTGATCAAGCCATAATATTGGCCTAGTTCATTGATCAACATCATTGCGCCCGTCTTACGATAATTCGACCCTTTAATGCCAATAACACTCGCTAGTACCCAGCGATGCTGATCGCGTTCCGGATACCAACGGGCCAAAACATCTTGCAGGTGATTTGCCATTTTGAATCCCCGAAATCTTATGTCTATATCGTTCTTTGAGATACAGCATAAACATTCTGTCTTATAAGAGCCAGCGGAGAACTTGGGAAAGCTTTATCTTAATAATTTTTAAAAAACGAAATTAGGCTGAGGATTGTAGGGAGGTAAAAAGTCAGGTGATTCAACATATTTGTAACGCGTGCCGAACTCATAGCTTGATTGCGGTTTGATATACCAACTATTGATTTTTAAACCTGGTAAAATGCAGGCTATTATTCGGATAGCCTGCAGCTCCCTTTCAATTATTTAAATGTTGTGCAAAAAACGGCAACATGACATTTAAAATTCTTGCGCGAATTTGATCTTGGTGTTTGCCATTATGAGTAGTGTAATTAAGGCTGATATTAGCTGCTGTTAACTCGTTATTATAATAATCACAACCGCGCACTATCCATTGATATTCATCATTAATACCGCAATCGAGGCCGATCCCGTTAAGTGCACTTAAGTTACTTTTAAACTCCGTAATTTCTTGGTGGACTCCACCAAAACCTGCTTCCCATTTAGCCATTATTGCATCATCGCGAACGAGATTATTATTAACAAGTGTATAGGGATATTCAAAGTAAGGAGGTGTGTTTTTAGGAGCAAAAGCCATTCCGTAAGCCATATCAAATATAATGTCAAAACTTTGATTATTGCTATCAATAGCCAATAAGGCCGCCGACTCACTTAGATTTTTTAGAGGTTCAATAATTGCAATCATCGATTTGATATGCGCAGCAGAATCAAACATTTGCGTATCCTCTATTCCTTTGCTTCCAACTAATCCAGGTGAAAGCGCAAAAACGGAACCGAAAACATCAGGGTGACGCATAGCAATATCAAGCGCACCGAATCCGCCCATTGAATGCCCACTCAATCCACGGCCTGTAATTTTTGGAATAGTTCGATAATTTGCATCTACATAATTAACAACATCTTTAACAACAAATTCTGACCAATTACCGATTACTGTTGAATCTACAAAAAAGCTACCGCCGAATCTGTCTATACCGGGAACAATAACAACGATCATAGGCGTCACTATTTTAAATGCAAAATCCAAATCACCAGGCAACGACATATTGATCATGGTTGGGTCGCCAAAACCTGGCAAATAGTACACCACAGGCAAGAGCGCATCTGAATTGAAATATTCTTTGGGTAGATAAATCACAATATTACGCTGGGCAAGATCGCCAATAATATTATTCGATAGTGAAGGCGCTGGAATCTTAATAACATTATAAGTAGATTTCGCGATACTGCTTGCACTGGAACTCGATACGCTGACGGCTTGGCTGCTGGCTATCGAACTTGAAGAAGATACAACACCGGGGTGCGAACTTGGACCAGCCTTACCACCACCCCCTCCTCCACAGCCAACCAAAAATATCACCGAAAAAAATACACATACTAATGCGGATAATCTTAAAAGCAATTTAAAAGCCATAATCCTGAATCCTCAATGTGGAAATATTTATTTAAAATTATGTAAATTAAAACTTAGGGTGCTAATTGGCTTATTTCATCCAGATAGTTGTAGTAATACTCATATTCAGTCATAGATGACACAAGCTCCGGGCGCATTACGGTTACATTTAAAAATAATGCGTAGCTCACGCCCGACGGAAACTGTTTAACAATGGAGGTTACGCCCTCCATATCACCCATATACTTACCGGGTGAATAAGAACCAACATCCAAAGGCAAACCACTATTTTCAGAATCCAACGAAAAAGTATTTGGAAGTTTGTAATGTTGTGCGAATAACGCCATCGCACTTGCAGTGGTGATGTTAAATGCGATATTTGTCCAGTTCCGCACCTCGCGCATTTCTTCTGCGCATATTGCCAACTCACCGGTGTAAACGCTGATGCATTTTTCGTTGGTGTTGTACGCTGGTTCGCGTGAATCTCGATCTACCAGCTTCGATTCACCCGCTTTAAAATCTTCAGCAGAGACGCCAATTGGTCCCATAATTTCTGTTTGTACAAATTGGGTATAACTGGCTCTTGATGCAAGCTCTATTACACTGCCCAGTAACATATAGCCAAAATTCGAAAAATTATTATGCGCGGGATTTATAGTGCTACCTGGAGTGAAATCCAGAGGTTTTGCCATAACATATTTAATAATCTGCTCACGAGAAGGCGGAGTGGAAAGATTCAATGTATTTTTTATTTCAACTTCCATAAAAGCGGGGTCACCAGAAATATCCTGATACCATCCACCGGCGTGTGAGATCAAATGTTGCAGAGTTATATCTTTAACGCGTGGATCGGTAGATTGCGAAAGAAGATCCTGCGGTAGCCAACATGGAGCGTTACTACCTGTGCAGAACACATGGTCGGATAAAGCAAGCACACCATTGCTGGCAAGTTCACGCACTGCGGCAGCGGTAACTGGCTTGAGGACGCTTCCCGGACGTATAAGTGCCGTGGTTTCTAATGGAATCGTTTTCGCTTTATCCTTATAACCGTAAGCCTTCTCATAAATAATCAGGCCATTTTTTGCAACTGCAAAAGTTGTTGCCGTCGCACCAACTTTAGTCATAAGCCTTGCTATAGCGCTGTCAGCTGCGTCACCCAACCTCGCGGCGCTCACGCTTGATGAGCTCACGGTTGAAGAGGAATTAATGGATGTGGATGAACTAGCGATTGACGAAGACTTAACTGCAATGGATGTATTTGTATTGCCATCACTACCGCCACCTCCACAACCTGATAAGGCTACTAGTAAAAAAGGAATCAATTTTTTTGGATGGCTGGCGCGAAGCTTTAACATGTAAATATCCTTAAATAATTTTTATTAATACTGATTTAATGGACGCAACGACCTCATATCGTTTGAGCGTCGCGATTAAATAGATGTCCGATGAAATGCACCATTAAGTATCTATCAGGAAAAAATTAATTTATTATTGGCTTTTATATCAATAGGTTAGGGAATTTCATGAGTGTTGTTGCGGATCAAAAGTTTAAAGTTGGCGATGTAGTTATAGATCCGCTAGCAAATATCGCGGTTATTGGAGGCAAGGAAAAACGCGTCGAACCAAAACTTATTGCCTTGCTCACCTATCTGGCGCAGCACTCGAAAGAAGTTGTCACCCGCCAACAAATCACAGAGGCTATTTGGCCAAATGTTATTGTGGCTGATGAGTCGGTTACGCAAGCGATTTTTGCTCTGCGCAACTTATTGGGAGATGATGCAAAACAACCGCAATATATTGAGACAATTCCCAAAAAAGGTTATCGCTTTTTAGCCGATGTCGGGCCGCTTGATATCAAAACTCTTGAAGCCGACACTTCTCAACAGAGCCCAAAAAACAAGCTGCCTCTTGTACAAATTATATTCGTCGCGGTTTTGACGATAGCGTTTATTTTAATGTGGTTTGTTTTTTGGAAAACATCTGACGAAAAAATCGTCAACATTTTACCCGCCTCCAAAATGGAAGGGGTGGAAGGCGATATGGCCATTAACCTTAAGCACCAAATGGTTTTTATCCATTACACACCAGATGGTAGTGGTCTCTACCTGAAAGATTTAAAAACTGGTACCCAAGAGCGTATTACAGAACCTCAATGGTATATAACGCCCCAACCAGTGTGGATAGATGACAACACACTTCTTTACTCTCGCTGCAGCCTTGACCGCGCCTGCCAAATCGTTCGGCAACAATTGCATGAGTTACCAGAAGTGCTCTATGCATCCAACAATGGGATTGTAGAGGCCATCATTAGACCAGACCAAACCGACGAAATATTTTTTAGCGAAGCAGATCCAGACAAAGAAGATATATCCCTATTCAATATACGTACTGCAAAATATGAACTTCTGCGCGAGCGTTACAGCGACTTACCCAAACACATCTCTCATCCACAATTTTCTAAAGATGGGGAAAAACTCTACTTCGTTTATAAATTCGAAAAAGTCAAATTAATGGTTTTGGATTTATCAAACGGTAAGGTTAAAACCCTATCTGAACAATTTGAGGAGCTTCATAGTATTTCGTTTAACCATCAACAAGAGTTAATGATTGCAGGAAATATAAATTCTGTGCCCGGATTATGGTTTCTTAATCCAGACGGTGGAGAACCCAAACTATTCTTACGCTCGGTCAGTGGGGAGATTTATGTTCGTGCAGCGGCAGCACCCGATGAACATGCAATTTACTGCCAGACAGTAAGTCTTAATATCGACAATATTATTTTTGATATGGGTAGGGACATTACGAGTGAGCTCCCAAATCTAAACTCTACCGGTTTAGATAAGGGGGCGATTTTTTCACATAACGAGCAATTCATTTATTTTGTGTCCAATCGCAGCGGTTTTCAGGAAATATGGCGCTACGATTTAGCCAAAAAAACAGACAAACAAATTACTCGTATCAAAACACCCTTACTTGAGTATTTATCGCTGTCTCACAATGGGCAACATATTGCAGCTATTTACATGGATAAATCTCAATGGGTAACGGGGATTTTTTCAGTGTTTACTGGTGAACTATTAGCACAAAAACCGGCAAAGTTTATACCCCTCAATTGGAGCAATGATGACGAAAGTATCTATGTAGTAGATATTAAAAATAACGAAAAAAAATTATTGCGCATGAACAGCCAAACCCTGGATATTACTGAGGTACAAGACCGGGCAGGACTTTATGCTGAAGAGTTTGATGATGGGAAATCGCTTATCTTTTATGATTTTGATAAAAACAATTTTGTAAAGCGAAACTTAATCTCCGGTGACGATAAACCCCTGACTGGTGCAATCAATCAAACTCAATTGGACTATCACGTCCACCGTATTGATACAAAAAACGAATCTCTCCTGACTGTTTACCATGATCAACAGACCTACCAACTTAGGCAATATCTATTAAACGCAACAACTGAGAATAGTCCAAACATTTTATTTAACATGCGACCAGAAACGGAGCAGCTTACCTATATCAATAACACCGGCGCCAAGGTACTTATTAATAGGGTTATAGCTGCGGAAGGCGATATGCTAAAACTTGAACTTGAGCATTAAATCAAGAGAACATTTAGAATCACACTGAAGATAATCCAATCTCCCGATTAAGAGGCAACAACACATGCGGATTTTGCTCGTGGAGGACGATCAAATGATTGGCGAATCCATATTCGAAAGCCTCAAGGATTCAGGCTACGCGCCTGACTGGGTAAAAGACGGTGAGTCTGCACTATCAGCATTTGCATGCCAACAATATGATTTACTATTACTCGATATAGGCTTGCCGAAACGCGATGGCATTTCTGTACTGCGCAAAGTGCGTCAAAACTCAGTTGTACCTATTATTCTTCTTACCGCACGCGACGGATTGGAAGATCGCATTCATGGGTTGGATGCCGGTGCAGATGACTATTTAATAAAACCATTCGCATTAGGAGAATTGAACGCACGCATGCGTGCCGTATTGCGACGTCAGGGTTCTTCCATAAGCCCGTGCCTCACTAACGGCAGCATTTCTCTCGACCCCGTAACACGAGAAGCCTTTGTTAAAGATGGCGAACCGATTCGTTTATCTGCGCGAGAATTTGCACTATTACGCGCCCTACTAACCCGGCCAGGTGCGATTCTTTCTCGCGCGGAACTGGAAGAAAAAATTTATAGTTGGGGTTCGGAGGTGGAAAGTAACGCTGTGGAATTTCTTATACATTCTCTACGTAAAAAATTTGGCAGTTCAGTTATAAAAAATATTCGGGGGCTGGGATGGATGGTCAACAAAGCAAACTAACAAAATCCCTGCAGTTTCAATTATCCGCCAGTATTTCTATAGCAATAACACTGGTGGCACTTATTGCCAGTGTAATTTCCTATTGGTGGTCTTTCAACGAAGCCATTGAATTACAAGATGAACAACTCCGGCGCCTGTCGAGCCTGGTAAATGATCAACGAATTGCCCAAATCACACCCGCTAAACCTATTTATAAATCCTCAGTTGATCCTGAGTCGGAATTCATAGTGCAATGGCTGGATTCATCCGCACAGCAACAAAATTTTGAGATCCCAGGACTACCCAATAATTTACCTGATGGATTACAGACTCAAACGGTAAATGGCGTGGGCTGGCGGTTGTTGATTGAAAAGCAGGAGGACGGTACGCGAAGCCTTGTTGCACAACAAACTGAAGTTCGCAATGAAATTGCGCGCATCAGCGCAATAAATACGCTAATACCTTTACTTATATTGATTCCGATTTTATCGCTACTTATTGCCTATTTGATTAGACAGGTCTTTTTACCTTTGAGAAAAATGTCTACACAATTGAATAATACGGACAATCAGGATTTACAGCCTTTGCAACAACAAAATCTCGCAAATGAAATTGCACCTTTCGTCACCGCGATTAACCATTTACTTGATCGCGTTCGCCACTCAATGATGTTACAACGACAGTTTGTGCGCGATGCAGCTCATGAGCTTAGGTCTCCCCTCACCGCTATTTCCCTGCAAGCTGAACGATTAATTGATTCCAATGAAAGTCCGTCTCTACAACCACGGCTTGTTAATTTACACAAAGCAACCGAGCGAACTCGAATTCTGATTGAACAACTACTGACGATGGCTCGCGCACAAGAGGAAAACACCAATAACAATAATCGTATTTCAATAAAATCATTGTTGCGTGAAGTTATAGAGGACTTGCTACCACTGGCAGATCTAAAAAATATTGATTTATCGGTAGATGGTGATGATGTTTATATTCATAGCCAGCCAATTGATGTACATATTCTGGTCAAAAACTTAATTGAAAATGCTATCCGATACACGCCAGAAAATGGAAAGGTGGAAATATTTATTAAGGCAAATAGCGGCTCACCGCAGTTGATTATTAAAGACTCGGGTCCAGGTATACCTGAAACAGAAATGGAACGCGTGTTCGATGCCTTCTACCGCGTATTGGGAAATAATGAACCAGGTTCAGGTCTTGGACTTTCGATTGTTAAAACTATCGCAGACCGGTTAGGGTTAGACATAAAGATGTACAACTCAGACGAAAAAAATTACGGCCTGGTTGCATGTGTTACCTTTAAAAGCGAACATCTAAACAAATTTGCTTAATTTAGCTGTTCACTGGTATAGCACCACTGACATAACCATGGTTTTTTGAAGTGCTACGTGAAAAAATTAAATACAAACCTAAACAATAAAACCAGCACACTGCTAACGACCATAGATCGTGTGAAATAAAATGGGCACCACGAATTTGCTGTGTGAAACCAAAAACTATTCCGCCGCACAGGGCCGCTGCCAAACCATACCAGCGCAAGCGCGATTGAAAAAATAATCCAAAAAAATACAAAGCCACCCAAGAGTAACCAGCACTGGCATGCCCTGCGGGGAAACAACCTTCGCCATTACGCAAATGAAGTTGCTGAATGACATTCGCATAGCTCAATGCACCACCATACCTGTCAAACTCCCATGGGCAAGAAACCGCCAGAGATGTTTTAAACAAGCTCACTAATAAGCTAGAGCCAGCAACCCCCAAAAAAAGGAAGATCAGTGGCTTGCGTTTAGCTTTCTGGGATTTTAAAAACAGACTTGCAACTAATAAAATCAGGACAATGATGCCTAGAAAAATTGATGCCGATCTCCCACCTCGGTGAAGTAGCCTGTCCGTTAACCAGGCGTTTTTCCAGGCCCATGATTGCCCTTGAAGGTTATAAAAATAGTCCTCAAGTCGCATGTCAATATTGAAGGCAATGATCGCCGCAGAAGCAACAATTAGGATTGCAAAGGGGTAAAAGAAATGTTGACGCAAGAACCTAGGTCTATCACCCAGCATAAGCTACCTTCCAGTAACAAAATCTTCATGTTATAGGTAGTAACTTAGACCAAACTTAGGAAAGTGATGAATTATTTCTAAGTAGTTATTATTTTTTTGATCAGAATCAATTATTTTACTATCTAGAATTGCAAAAAGTGAAAGTTTCGCTATATCAACAGGCAGCTCGCCAACTAATTTGAATTTTCAACGCAAATAATTCTCAGTTCCCGACAAATGTAAAACAACCTCTCCAGGTATAGGTATCGACGATATTTCAGACGCGCTCGCATGATCTGCCAACAAAAAAATCACCACCAATACACATGCAATTTGACAGTTAAGAGCCAAGGTTCTGGATAGTAGCAATCGACCCACAGTTATAGTTTTCATCGCACCAACTCCTTTGATATTTGCAGAAAAGCGAAACAATTATTGAGCTTTACAATAGCGCTTAAAACACTTCAGCGAGAACCCAAATGGAAATCCCAACCACTTGGTTCTATTAAAATAATACGCTTCTTGAATAAGAAGCCAAGCAACCAAATACGACCACATATTGTGATTTATTTACCCTGCTCTCTTTTATGCATTATTTTTACAAATTCAGACGACAAAATTTGTAGCTAAATTATTTTAGCTCTATAAGTTTTACTAATTATTTTCTATATCTCGAAAATAAAAAAACCACCCGAAGGTGGTTTTAAATTTAAATGTAAATCGAACACAAAACATCGTGATCATTTTATATTTGGCTAGCTTTTCGAAAACCTATTAATTTAATGTCGGTGTAGTCCAATCCACCCAATCGCTTAATCTGCTGGTTGCTTTTGAGCTGGCATTTATTCCACCGGTTGTTGCTGATTCATTTTTCAAGAAACGTCTAATGTTAGCTTGCATTGGCGCTTTGAATTCCGGGCGAACAGCACAGTGAGTTCCATCTGATACATTCGAGTAATAAGTAATTGAACTCGTCGCACCAAGCGCTTTATAAATTTCTGCACCTGCTAATGCAGCAGCATGCGCAGATTTTGGTCCGAGGTTAGCGATATGCGGATTATCCATAATATAAAGTCCACGTGGCGCAACCAATCCAATTATCTCATGAGTATCTACCGGCAATCGTTTTACATCCGAAACATAATTATTGAATGCATCGCCTAACCAGTAAGTTTCACCATAAGCACTACTTGGACTTTGCGCACCTTCACCTGGAATCCCACGCCAGATGGGCACACCGCCGCTGCCAGATTCGATAGGCATTGTTAAGGCAATGCGCTGGTCAAGCGCACCTATAGCAAACGCACCTTTACCGAAACGAGAACAGCCTGTGACGCCAATCGCATCAGGCTTTAAAACCGTAGCGCCAGATTGTTCAAGTACGTCGATAATACGGCTCACACCCCAACCCCAGGCAGCCAATAAACCGGTTGTGCTTCTATTACCGTAAATCGTATAGAAAGCGCCGGTTTTGTTTGTGCGACTACCTGACTCGGCACCAACCGCATATGGATCGTAATTAATAACAGCTACACCTTCCGCTTTTATGGTTGAAGTATCCGCACCGAAGCCACCGAGCACAACGACCGCCGGTACAGGGCCACTCGTATTGGATGGCATTTCTACCTTGGCAGTAAAGCTTGCAGTCTTACCTTGATGTTGAACATTGACTGTAATTTGAGTACTGCTTACGGTGCCAGATACTTGCTCTGGTTTTGGTGGTTTGGTTCCGTAAATAGATGCTTCAGCTTGTTTTAAAATTTCCTGACGCTGACAACGCCAATCAGATTTCGACGCTATGCGCGCACCATTATATTTTTTAAATGGATCTGGCAATTTTGCATTAGTTGCAGCTGCAGGCGCATTTCCAATAGCACAATCAGCACCTTCATTTTCTTTACCGGATGACCCTGGATCTACAACAGGTGGCTCAACAAATTTTCCACCGCTGGATGAATAAATAGCGAAGCCGGAAATAGTTCCATTGTCTTTCAATGTTTCCAGATCAATATTTAACTTGCCATCAGTTACTTGAATGTTATCCACGGTATAAGTGTAAGCAGCGTTCGCACCAATTAAGGAATAAATATCAACTTGCGACATCACAGATCTACCCTCAACGGAAACATTAAATGAACGTTGTGCGCTGGTGGTGTGATAAATTTCGGCAAAATGAAGTTCAACACTATAAGTGGAATTGGTTACAGGAATTGCATAACCGAAAGTTCCATACAACTCATCCTGGAACAATGCATCTTCTGTAGTGTTCGTTATATTAGTGGTAACACTATGCGCTGTACCGCCAGTATTAAAGCGATCAGCCTGATATTCCATACCGCTGTAACTTACCTTTCCTCCGCCAGAATTAATTGCGTACACCAATTGTCTTGTTGCAATTGAACTTGAACTCGACGAACGCAAAGAGCTTGATACGCTTGATACGCTGGAAGAGTTTAATGAGCTAGACACACTGCTAGAGCTTGATGATGGAATTACACTCGAAGAAGAACTCACTGTCACAATAGATGACTGGCTTGATCTTGATGAACTCACTACCGAACTTTGGCTCGATGAAGATCTTGCAGACGAAAGATAATTCATCAACCAGGTCATTGCAGGGCGCGGTGTCCCGTTATCCTGAATTAAGCCTGTGCCGTCACGCCAGGTTTTTCCAACGACATAACCCCACAAAGTAATACCCTTCACGGAAGGATGTTCATAGAACAACGGGAATTGTTGTTGCATCACACGTAATTGATCCTGATCATTGGTTTTTTCAATGTCATATTCAGTGATATAAATCGGTAAACCTAATGCGGCGATTTGGCTCAGTTTGCTTTGCAACTCTGACAGCGGACGATCAGCAAGACCATGCGCTTGCTCACCTAATGCATCTACTACACCAGCAGCAATAACGGGTTTGGCAAGCGTAATAAATTTATCAGTGTCCCAACTTAGTACGTTGTAGTCATTCAAAATTAATGTAGCGTTAGGGCAATATTTTCTGGCGAGCTGGAAGGACTTGATAATCCAATCATTACCAAACGCATTTTGCGCATAGGTTGCAGGTGCGTGACCTGGAATTGCTTCGTTCACCACATCGATCATCGCGGTATCCGGATAGCGCGTGCAATAATCGCGAATCCACTCTTCAATTTCAGCAGCCTGTTCGGATGCACTCAAATTAGTAATCCAGCTCGGGAATTGACTGCCCCACACAAAAGTATGAGCCTTCATGGGAATATTATGTTCACGCGCGTAGGCATAAATTCGATCAACAGGTGCCCAGTTGTACACATCACGAGTAGCTTCAACCGAACCCCACTTACCTTCATTTTCCGGAGTGATTTGATTCCAGTAATTGCTAAAATCTGATCTCACTGCACCAGAAGTAGTGATGTTCCCAACAAATTTATTTGTGGATACCACAGAGGATCTACTGCTCGAACTTGTGACTGCAGAACTGATTACAGAACTACGACTTGAGCTGGAAACACTTGAACTTGTAGATACAGAGCTCACACTGGAAGAGCGTACCGAGGATACAGTGCCACCACTACAAACCGTACCATTTATAGTTGGACGCTCGGCAGTAGAACCATTTTTATTGCCTTGAAAACCAAATGACACTGATTGACCTGCAGCAATATTGCCATTCCATCCTATGTTTGTTGCTGTATAAGGATTAGAGCCAGTGAGATTTGCATTCCAGGAACTGGTTATGCGATTAGCTGAGTAACTCCAATTAATACTCCAATTCGTAACTGGTGCTCCAGTATCATTTTTAATATTGATGCTCGCAACAAAACCTGTATTCCATTCGTTATCAATATTATAAGTACAGGCTGCGAATGCTGATTGTGATAGGAATGCTAGCGCGGCTCCAGCACCAATCAACCTACATGTTTTTTTGAGCCCTCTAGCGAAAAGCGGCTCAGCGCATTGAATTTTATTCATTACTTTATCCTCAATAGGGGTGATTGTAGACCGACAAAAATCTTGTAGTAAGGCAACGCAATGGCACAAGTTTCTGTCGCATGAACTCATTTGAGAAACTCGTAAACGAAAATGAAAATTTTTATTTTTGCTTTTATTGATGAGCAACAATCAATAAGCTGCACCTCACACCAAGAAAATCAGGATTGATGATCAACTTGTATTAGCGCATTCGCGTTACATTTAAAACAAGAAATTTCAAGCACTCGTATTTGGAGTTGATTAACGCTTTTCTACAGATTCGCAGTTTACGTTTATTTTTATTAGTTAATTTTTAACCTAATAACGAGAGTGGTGACCATACCAAAATCGAACACATGTATACAAGTGCACATTGATATTCATAAGGAATTATTAAAAGCCGCTATAGGCCTTTTTGTAATCACACCAACGGAAGGCAGCAAGCTAATATTATATGCTAATAATAAAGTAGACATATTTTATGGTATCAACACAAGCGACAAGCGTTTTATAGAAATAGTCACTCATTTTATTAACGAATTTGAAATTTATTATTTTTAAAATAAAAAATTTATTTCTTAGCCAAGAGAGATCACTAACTAAAATTTATTTTTTACGACAATAAAAAAGCCACCTGATGGCACTGCTGTCCCACAGTTTTAAATAAAAGAAAAGCCTGTTGTTCCAAGTTGATACAATGTG
>CBHTVU010000005.1:0-42585 GCA_966096785.1 uncultured Gammaproteobacteria bacterium
ACATTGTATCAACTTGGGACAACAGGCTTTTCTTTTATTTAAAACTGTGGGACAGTAGTGGTTTAATCAGCCCTTTTTTAGTCGAAGTACTGGGATCCTTTTGTCTCAGCATCCTACTATCTCAGCATCCTACTATCTCAGCGCCCCCAAACATGTTTAGGGGATATCGATGTTAATATCCTGACAGCTTTACTACCAGACCAATCACCGCACAAGCTCCTATCACATGGATTACATTGAGCTTGAATTTAAAAAGTGCAATGGCTGCACCTGAAGCAATAATCACGGAAATCCAATCGAGGGTTCCACTAAAACCTTTTGGCCAGATGACATGGTAACCAAAAAAAACAGCGAGATTTAAAATCACTCCCACTACTGCAGCGGTAATTGCAGTGAGTGGTCCGGTAAATTTCATTTCGTCGTGAGTCGATTCCACTAAAGGACCACCGGCCAAGATGAAAATAAAGGATGGCAAAAAGGTAAACCAGGTAACTAGAGTTGCTGCAGCAGCGCCTGATATAAATAACATATCAGGACCAAAAACCGCTTTTACATAGCCTCCTACAAACGCGACGAATGCGACCACCATAATGAGTGGCCCAGGTGTAGTTTCTCCCAGTGCCAGGCCGTCAATCATTTGAGTAGGTGTTAGCCATGAATATGTGCCTACTGCCCCTTGATAAACATAGGGAAGCACTGCGTATGCTCCACCGAAGGTGAGTAACGCAGCCTTGGTAAAGAACCAGGCCATTTGCGTGAGTGTACCGCCCCACCCTTGTGTTGCGACAAGAATACCCATAGGAACCGCCCAAAGAGTGGCACCTACCGCGCCGATTTTTATAAGATGTGTCCAGCTGAATTTGGCATGTAACGGGCTGGGTGTATGGTCATCAATTAATGCGGCACCGTAGGATTTTTCCGCCTTATTGTGACCCCCGCTTGCACTGAAATATGCTGGCGCAAACCGGCCACCAAAATAGCCAATAGTTGCGGCAACGAGCACGATAATGGGAAATGGAATATTCAATGCAAAAATTGCCACAAACGCCGCAGCCGCTATGCCCCAAAGGACATTGTTTTTCAATGCACGCGAACCGATTCTGTGTGCAGCGTGGACAACGATGGCAGTAACCGCAGGTTTAATACCGTAAAACAAACCAGCAACCCATGTAACTTCTCCGTAAGCGATATATACCCACGAAAGACCGACCAAAATAAGCAGCGAGGGAAGAACAAACAGCCCTCCAGCAACTACCCCACCCCAGGTTCTGTGCATAAGCCAACCTATATAGGTCGCCAATTGTTGAGCTTCGGGGCCGGGTAATACCATGCAGTAATTCAATGCATGTAAAAAACGTTTTTCGCTGATCCAGCGACGCCGTTCTACGAGCTCCTGGTGCATGATAGAAATTTGCCCTGCCGGGCCACCGAAACTTATAAAGCCTAGCTTAAGCCAGAAACGGAAAGCTTCCCAAAAGCTCACGCTGGATGGTGCTTGAGAATCAGCGGTCGGTGTTGTCATTGCTGTTTTACCTTGTCGGTGAATGCGGTCAGTAGCGCGTCGAATAGGCTGCTTGCGCTTGTTAATAATTGATCATCGTTGTTAATGGTATTGCGCAGCCCCCAAAGAATTTGCTCAAGGCCAACAGCTTCTTCCGGTTGGATTCCGCCTGCATCAAGGTAATGAATCACCCTGCCTAAACGCTGTAAAGCTGGTTGCTCCAGTGCAAAACTTGTCAGTAGTACTTCAAAGGTGACCTTGCTACCCAGATGGCTGAATGTTGCCCCATCGAAATCAAATCCTATGGCCTCTACAGGGCAATCATGCGGAGAATCGAGCCATATAAAAGATGCATTTTTGTCGATAAATTTGCGGATAAGCCAGGCGCTCGCAAGACGATCGACCCAAGGCCGCTTGCGGGTCGCCCATTTGCGACCCCGATAGTGGCTCAATTCCAGCGTTACGATTTGTCCGCTGGATGCATGAGGTTCGTTGGGTGAAAGTAACCGGTTCAATTGCAGCTCTGCCTGCTCCAATGCCGTCTCGGTTTGCGATTTGGCTTCACCGGGGAAATAATCAATTTCAACAATAGACGAAAAAGTTTTGCGTAATTTGCGAAGTTGTTTAATCGAAGCTTGCAAGGTCTCTGTAGTTAAGGATTTCTGTACACTCACCACTTCAGTCAATAGTTCGGCATAGTCCGTAGTGCGGTTAAATAAGGCTGGAAACTCGACACTCTCGTCATCACTAACATGAAGAATATAAGCACTTCCACCGCATGACTGCACTTCGTCTTGAGTCAGCTTAAATAGCTGAATGCAATTCTCCCTCATAGGCAATAGATAAACGCCATCGCGTAACACCGCAACACCTGCGGCCTTGAGCGAACGCCAAGCGCGCATGCGTGCTGTAGCATTTTCAGTTGGTAGCGATAGCACCAACACCCCCCATTTATCCATGTTGGCCCTTATTCAATAGTGAATGTTAATTAACTCGGGACAAGAAATGAGTAGTGAATATATCACTGAATATGGGAAATATGTAGATATAGAACGATTTTGTAGATATTTAAACAGATATTCTGGGGGGGGGTGGAAAAAGCGAGGAACTCGTGCCAATTTCGCGCTGCTCTAAACAGGAGTGATTTTGCTCAACGAGCATGAATTTCAATGCAGAAAGATGACGGAGTGGTTAAATCACGTTTGATGTCTCTATAAAAAAATAAAGTTACTTAAATAAAAATTTTGAGGTGCGATTATTTTTTTGAAACTAGTTCATATTTAACCTGAACAGGGAATGGAAAGAAGGTGACGATATTTTTTAATTTTTGAATTTGAAACGATTGACAGAGTTTCAAAAAAGCATTGATTCATTAACTAGCTGGTAGGGTAAGATCAAAAATTTATTCTAATACCAATTATGGAGCTCACCCCATAATTGGTATTTATTATTTAATCCAGCTTAATACTTATTGAACTCCGTTTTTCCGAAAAATAAATTTCAGTTTTTTCAAAAGTTGGCATTCCAGTAAACAAACCAAAGTTCCAGTTATTGGAATAACCCATGGGTTCATTGGGAATACCTATCATGTTGTGGTCAAGGGTCCCATTGCTGTTTTCATCCTGAAATGCGAAAACGACATAATAACCATAAGGAAGGTTGTCAAAAACAACATCTACTTCTTTGGCTGCATTGATTGGAATTTTCTTTTGTATCGATGGCTCGTGAAGAATATCGTCACCTTTTTTAAATAAATTGCAGATAATTTGGCCATCGCTCGATTGTATTTTAGTTACTTTTACGGCGAGTGAATGGGTATCGCTGGAGGTATCGTCTGCAAAACTATAATTTTGATTTAATATTGAAAACATTGAAAATGCAAAGGCGTAATATTTTAATTTCATCAATCAGTCTCCTAGTGAGATATTAAAACTTGTAATCGATTTTTAAACGTAGAGTTCGGGGTTCAACGGGATGGTAATGGTTATCCTCGATGCCTTCATCCGGCTCGCCAGTCAACCGGGAGGGATAAAAATAATCTATGTCATGGTCATCGCTGTCTAAAAGATTAAGAATTTCCAATTCAACACTCGTATAAGAAAACCTGTACCCTAATCCAAAATTCACGGTGTTGGTGGAGTTTGCTTTTTGTTGGTCAAAACTATCTAGCTTACGTGCACCGAAATAACGGTATCTCAGCGAGCTATGAAGACCTGTCGCCTGAGCACCATAGGTAATACCGAGGCTTGCTACAAAAGGAACTGAACCCTCGACATATTTTCCCTCTTCCTTTTTGTTTTCAGTGTAATTTGCAAAAGTTTTTGCCAGCTCAATATCAAAATTCCAGATGTTATCTATCCAGTAATACCCTGCTATTTCTGCCCCGTAGCGTGATGACTTGCGACTGGCTTCTGTATTACCTGCATCGCCTACAAAAATTAATTCTGAATCCGATTTCAGGTACCAGAATGAAGTCGATAGGTTAAAGCGTTTCTCATTGAATAATTTCAAACCAATTTCGGCGCCGGTTGACGGAACAATTAAATCAACTGGGTCGCTTGGTGAACCATCTATAGGGTCAACAGTAATTGTTGCACCACGAACATAATTTGAATGAAACCCCAGACCTACATTGAAGTAGACCTCAAAGCTATCGCTTAAGTGATATGAAACACCTGCTTTGAGGCTTACCTTATCATCATGTGCAGATCCACTGTTAACATCAATATTGCTATCCACTTCGGCGTTGTAATAATCATAACGCACACCAAAATGTGTATTGAATTCAGTAGTTATATCAATGCTTGTTTGGGCAAATATACCAATTGATGCTTCGTCAACAGAATCGAGACGGGTTGTTGCGAAACGTTGGCGATCATTTGTGTGATAAAGGCCGACTTCGCCGATATTGTCATAACGAAACTCAACGCCAACTTCATTATTGATATTTCTTCCATTTGTGGTCAGATTCCAGTCATGTTTAAGATTTCCGCCATAGATATAGCGCTCATCCACTTGCTCAAACTGATCGCCATTAATTGGATCATCAAGGAAATAAGTAAAATTAGAGAACAAATCCAAATCGGATTTTATAGCATAGAGGTTGGTAGCCCAGTTTTCATTGTGCCAACCGGTGGAAATACTATAGCGGCTTGATTCGCCTCCCACTCCAGTATCCAAAGAGCCTAATCTATCAATAATATTTTGTTCAACGGCTCTTTCGGGAATTTGATCTGCTGAGCGCCATTCATTGGTGTAAGCCATCACGGTTAGTGAAAAGTCGCCATCATTTACTGAAGTGAGATAGCGGGCAATAAAATTATTTTTATCAACATCCTCGTCAATCATTGACCAGGGACCGTCATAAATCTGCTTTTCCACTCCTACCATTAATAAGCCGTCTTTTACTTCTATTTCTCCTGCACCGAGCAAGCGCATATAGTTATTTTCTCCCAGTGTGAGAGACACTAAGTTTTCTTCCAATTTTTCCTTAAGTGAAAATACCGCTGCACCTGCGCCAGAAAAATCACTTACTTCCGCATAGTAAGGCCCTTTTCGATAATCAATATTATTGACAAATTCGGGGAGAATAAAATTTAGATCTGTGTATCCCTGCCCGTGTCCGTGAGTGCGCATATTTATAGGCATACCATCAATTGCACTATTGAAATCAGTTCCGTGATCCAGATTGAATCCGCGTAGAAAATATTGGTTTGCTTTCCCAGACCCGCTGTGTTGTGTAACAACCATTCCAGGAACAAATTCGAGAATTTCACCTGTCCTTAACAGCGGGCGATTCGCAATTTCTTCACTACCTATAGTGCCCTCAGATGCCGAAAGTTTTTCACCAAGGGGGTTGATGCGATATCCTTTTACTAGCACGGTTTCCGCATTTAATGCTTCTGTCACAGCAGCTATTTCAATTCCCTTTTTATTTGCATCTGCTGCTTTTTGATCCATACTTGTATTTGAATCGTCAGCAAAGGTACAAAGTGGGAAACAGAGCGGAATTGAAAAAATTAAAAAATATTTTCCTTGCGAGTTCATATCTTATGCTCACTGATAATGGATTAAAAAATTATTACTGCATGAATTTCTAAAAAATGAAGGTTGTAAAAAGGTTATTGAAATAGAATTCCTTGACCGACATCTAAGGTTAAAAAATCCTTATCTGAAACATTGTGCTTTAGTTTTGCCCGTTTCAGATCATCCTGTGGTTCAGTTATGGTCTCTTGGTTGTGAGAACCTAATCCATGAAAAATTCCAAAATGAATCCCTATGCTGCTGACAGCTTTTAAATCTTGATGCGCAACAACAGCTTCCTCTGGATTCATGTGAACAGACTGCATCATCCAGCGTGGTAGATAATGACCTATAGGTAATAATGCCAACCGAAATGCACCATATTTTTCCTGAATGACTTTAAAATGTTCACCATAAGCTGTGTCGCCAGCAAAAAAGATATTTCTATTAAATGTTTGAATTACAAAACCGCCCCAGAGTGATTTGTTTCTATCCATAAGTCCGCGTGCAGAGCTATGGATGGCTGGAACAAAATTTATATTCGTGTCCCCTACTTTGATTGATTGCCACCAATCCAATACTTTTACATTATTGATCTTATGTTCCTTTAAAATATATTCATTACCTAGGCCTGTCACAAATAGGGAGTGATCTCTCTCGTTTAATGCAACCAACGTAGAAATATCCATATGGTCATAATGATTATGGCTTATTAAAACCACATCAATTTTTGGCAATTTATCGAAGGGAATACCTGGTGATCGCACCCGGCGTGGACCAATCGCACTAAAAGGGCTGGCACGTTCTGACCAAATAGGGTCAGTTAAAATATTTAATCCATTTATCTGAATTAACAGAGTTGCATGATTAATATAGGTAACGGCTATAGCGCTGGAAGTTCCAGGTAAAACTAACAGCTGATAATTCTGGTTCGCTATAACTTCCGGCCAGGTATCTGATTCTAATGAATGTAAAAAGCGAGTGAGAAAATTCGGTTTGGTTTCATCGGGGCTTGTGGCTTCATAGGAATTATAAAAACGTTGCCCATCAAAGTGATCGGATTTTTCAGCCATAGTTTTCAAACTTATTAACATGAAAAATATAATAAGTATTGATAGGAAATTTTTTGAATTTTTCACTATCCCTTGCCAATAATTTTAGAAGCCATTAGCACTACAACTTTTCGTCCAAGGAGTTTCATGGCGGCCATTGAAAAAGCCAAACCGAAACCTATAGTAGTACTTAGCTTTTTGCCCAAATTAGACAACGCGGCATTCACTACCTTTTCTGGTGGAATTCCATTCATATTAATATTGGATTTTTTTAAAAATTCCGTGTCGGTACTTGGTGGACATACAGCTATAACATCTACTTCATATTGTTTCATTTCGTACCATAACGCTTCCGAAAAATTAAGTAAAAATACTTTGGATGCGGAATAACTGGACCAATATGGTATTGGCAAATAAGCGGATGCAGAAGCAATGTTAATAATTCCACCTCTTTTTCTTTTTGCCATTTTTTCTCCGAAGTGGCGGCAAAGGATTATAGGTGCCCGGCAATTCACATGAAGTAAATCTACATCCGCATTCGGCGGATTCGCAATAAGCTCACCCGTAACGGCGAATCCGGCACAATTTACAAGGAGGCTTATATTAATGTCAGTTGTGGCTTCTGCTATTTTGTTGATAAAGAACTCAGTAGATAGATCTGCCTCAATGACGATAACCATTGTGCCAAATTTTGCTTTTATATCCGCGGCAATGGCTTCTAACCTGTCTAAGCGACGTGCCACAATTACCAATTTAAATTTAAGGGCTGCAAGCTGATAGCAAAATTCTTTTCCTATACCTGAAGATGCCCCTGTAACCAGGGCCCATTCACCGTACTTTTCAAAAAAACCAGTGTTATTCATAGATATGCTTCAGCTTTCTCGGAATAGTTTAAAAACATTTATGATGAATTAATTGTGAATTAATCAGCCCGGTAAGTTCTTTAATTTTTTCACTCAAGTAAAAATGTCCACCATCAAAGATGTGATGATGACAACTCACACTTGTTAGCTCAGCCCAATCGTTCATTTCTGAGGTTTTTACTTCAGGGTCGTTGTTTCCACAGCAGGTTATTATTGGCGCTCGCAACGCCACTGTCGATTTTATTTTATAGGTTTCAAGAAGCTTGTAATCGGCACGTAAAATAGCCAAAGCTATCAAGCGCATTTCTTCGTCTTCAAAAATAGAGCTAGGTGTTCCATTAAGGCGTTTTAACTCTTCAATAAAAATATTGTCCGGAGCGAGATGGAAATTTCCGCCAAGTTTTTTATGGGGAGCTTGTCGCCCTGATACAAAAAGCATTTTGGGTGCCCAGTTATAATTTTCTTGCAAACGAATAGCAACTTCATATGCAAGCATAGAACCCATACTATGACCAAAGAATACCAGTGGCTGACTCCAGTGTTGAGTCAATAATTCTTGAGCAATAGCATCACAGGCTTCATCAGCGCTAGTTATATTTTTTTCAAGGATGCGCGCTTCTCGCCCCGGTAACGAAACCGCTTTGACTTCAATATCTTCATTCAGCGATGTCGGCCAATTGCGATAAATATTTGCCCCACCACCGGCATAAGGAAAACATACGAGTGTTAGTTTTGGCTTTTGATTTGTTTTCGAAAAAGACTTTAACCACGATCCTAACACCCTGTTTTCAGCTAGATTATTAGTTTTCATAAGCAGCCACCCGAATATTTTGTGACAGGTATTCTGCCATCACCATACATGTTAAATTGGGCGGAACGCTCGGAATACTCGGCATTATCGATGCGTCGCAAACATATAAATTTTTGCATCCGTAAACTTTTCCGTATTGATCCACAACGGCCTGAGTGTCCGTTTCCAGCCCCATTTTTGCTGTTCCTGCGGCATGCCATGAACCACGTACAAAGGTAAGTATCGATTCTTCCAAAAGTTTATCGGACTCAATTATGCGTTGATTCCATGCGAATACCTTTTTATAGGTACGTTTTAAATTTTCATTTTGGAGAAACTTCCAGGCGAGACGCACTCCATCCATCAAACGTGCACGATCAGAAGATTCACTGGCGTAATTAAAACAAATAAGTGGTCGTGAATTTGAATCCTTTCCTGTTAGTTCAATAAACCCGCGCGATTCAGGCTTACCCAGAACTGCAGAAATTGATAAGGCAATTTCGGAGCCGAGGGCTGTATAGAGTTCAGGAAATTGTTTGGTGTATACCGAATTTAACATGAATAATGACATGTCGTTTTTGAACACTGATCCGGGAGATGTATAACGCAACATAACCTGGTGTATATCCTCACCCAGTTTACATAAACCATCATTAGGTATTGCCCATAACCCTACAGCGGAATGATCAATTAAATTTTGACCTACACCTGGTAAGTGATTAGTCACTTCGATGTCGTGCTCTTGCAACTGTGTCGAGTTTCCGACACCAGAGCGCTGCAATATTAGCGGCGTGTTAATAGCTCCTGCGCAAAGAATCACACGTTTAGCCTTTAATGTTTGCGCTATGCCGTTTCTGATAACAGTGAGTCCGCACACTTTTTCCCCGGAAAATAAAATTTTCTCAACCAAGGTATCGCTAAAAATAGTGAGCGAGTTTTCGCCAAGCAAATGTTCTGTGTAAGCTTTGGCTGATGAAACGCGCTTGCCTTGACGAATATTTCTGGGGACCAATCCAACACCTGTAGAGTTGGGGTTATTAAATTCACCTATAGGAAAGCCATTAGCGATACATATATCTAAAAAACTTTTTTGTACAGAATGAAGTTCATTCATTTTTGGACGGCTTATAGGAATAGGTCCGCTGCTGCCAAAATAAGGTCCACGCATATCCGCGTCTGTTTCAATTTTCTTAAACCATGGCAACAGTGATGACCAGGCCCAATTTTTTAATCCAAAAGCCGCCCATTCATCGAAATCCCCCGGTGTAGGTCGCATAGCCAGAGCGCCATTAATCGCTGAAGAACCACCCACCAACTTCCCAACTGGATAATCAAATTTGGTAATGGTGTCATCACCATAAAGCACAGACTTGAGCGCACTTTTGGCCAAATTAATTTTATCTTTATGGTCGGACGACCAGAAAACGTTATGTGCATGTTTGAATGCGGCATGTGCGCTCTGCAATCTTACAATTGCTTTGAAATCCCAATTGTACCCATTAGTGATAGGTCTTGATGGATCAGACAACTCCTCCGGATAATAACCGTCTGTTCCGAAATAATTTTTACCGGCTTCAATGAGCAGCACTTTCCTGGAAGGATCTTCATGCAATCGTGCGGCGACAATAGAACCGGAAGAACCAGCACCTACCACTATGTCATCAAATTCTAATTCCACTGGTTAATTCCTTAAAATGTAAATGGTTTTAAAAGGCGTATCTAAGGCTCGCAAAAACTCGATCATTATTTTTAAAAACAAATAGTGAATCTGTTTCTTTTTTAGCTCGATAGTCGATATAACCCAGGGATACTTTCATTGAATCCGAAAGATCATAACTCACGATAACCCGACCGCTGTCGCTATGGCCTTGTATCCAGTGAGCTAAAAGAAACTCCAGATTGACTGTTTGATTAAGGAATTGAAAATTTATTCGACTTGAAAAGGAATCATCATTGTTATCAAGCATAAGGGTATTTTCATTTCCCCCGATGTGATTAATTATGTATTCGCTCGCAATTTGAACATCATTAATTCCTGAATATTCCATTCCAAGCATGGCTTGGTGGTAACTACGAAACTCATTGAATGAATCGGTAGGTATCTTTTTCGGAAAACTCATATTACTTTTGTTGGCTATTTCTGTTTTGAATAGCCAGAAGCCATACACATAATTTGCAGATAATCCAATGGTTTCAATTTCAGGATATAAAGTTTGCAATTCGAAGGGTGATATAGACTCGATGTCAAGTAGCGCTGAATCCTGATGAGAGTTAGCATATACAAAACTTATGTCACTATGAGATCCCTGTATGAATAAGCGATAAAATATGTCGGGATGACTAAAATTAACATCTGTGTCATGAGCATTATTAATTAGTGCTGATTCACGTACGGAAATAAATGTATCAAAATCAGAAAATGCACCTGCCGTTTTATTGGGTTCAAAATGATGCGATAACACGAGATCAGTGCCCCACCGTTTGCTAACGTAGCTAAAGCGAGAAGCCCAAACGGGAATTCGTGAATCTTCGAGATCAACAATCCCCAGTTCCTTTTGATCGCGGGGGTTCACCATATCGATGATCTGAACAAACTCAGATTCACCCCATGCAACAATTTGTTTCCCAAGCTTAATCCACAATCCATCAAGGGCTTCGAAGTTTATAAACGCATTACGTAGTTCAACATCATCCGCCATCACCCGGTATTCTTCGTTAGAAAAATCTTCCCGGTTCGAATGATAATAGGCGTCGTAAAACACATTGCCACTTAGCTCGTATTCAACCTTGTCTGCAAAAGTGTTTTGATATTTAAGCGTAAGTGTTGAGCGAGCTTGTGATACGCCGGAATCTTGTCGCGAAAACCCGGAATAATCCTGATCAAGCGGTGAGTAGGCTAACTGCTGTTGAAAATAACCTGTGAGATTGTTTTTACCTTTCTCGTGGTTTGCCTTAGCGTCAATTTTAACGTCGGAAAAAAAATCGGCATCAGAGCTGTGGGCATCGCTGGCTTGTGCCTGATGAATACAGCTTAGACAGAGACTAAAGATAATGATTAATAAGGGGGATATCTTTAAGTTATTTGCTCTCTCGTTCCATTGCATATACAGTAAACTCAGTATCATCTATCGGAAGATTGTATTTAATGTTTTCAAGTTGAAATACGCTCGAATGTAATTTGTTACCCCCCTGCGTCATCACCATTTGCATTTTTTTGACAGTCCAGATGTCGTCAACTTTTTCTATTTCGCTAGAGCTCGAATATTTTATTTTATTACCCTCCTCTAACCAGTAGATTGCTTTGACGATAAGGTGACTGCTTTTGTCCACCCAATATTTAATCTTTTTGTAACCTGTTTCATCTTTTACTTTCTGGGCAATATCATCAGCTGGTTCCGCGATAATTACCCATTCTTTCCCATCAGATTTATTATCTCCGCTATCAAAAGAATATTTAAAATCTGACACCTCCAGCCCTACGAAGTCCGAGTAGGTAAAATCACTTCCCAGAAAATATCCGGATTTATCAGTAGATGCCATGCGTTTTACTTTTTTTAGTTGTGGAAGATATAACCAGGTATCGTCATCCTTAGTTTTATCTTTCCAGTTGTAGGCCATAATTGATGTCCCCTTCACTTCAGCCGGATAGGTGACTATAGAAATTGATTTTTCATCACGCCCATATTTCTTTGCTGTTTCTTGAAAATTTCGTACTCTTGTTCCACCATTTTTATCAAGCAGACTTAAAGTGCCCGTCATTTGCCGGGTTTTGCCTCTATCACGGTCATCGACATCCTGCATAACTTTTTCTGCTGTTAGAGAAGCATCATTAGATTGCGATAAGGCTTTATTTGAAAATACAGAAAGTGCTACTACACTGACCAGAAGATATGAGAAAACGTGCTTTTCCATTCTATGTGAAATTGCGAGCGTGAATTTTTTTGAAAACATAAAAGCCTCTAAATACCAATTCAATGTTAATTGATCGAAATCAGACGTGTAACTTTTAACGTGTAACTGAAAATTTATTTTAATTATTCATTACTAATTTTCGACGTCCCTGTCGATATCCGTTTACCTATTATTTGCTTACCATCATTCGCTAGCCAGGCTTGCGTTTTTTATCTTATTTTTTTTCGTATTCAAAAATCCGTACTCATCCATTAATGTAAGGATTGCTGGTGTCATTAGTAATTCAGCAAAAAGCGAGGTCATAATGGTACTTGCAACCAAAATACCGAAAGGTACCAATGGTGATACGGTTGAAAAAATAAAGATTAGGAAACCAAAGGCCATTGATATTGAGGTAAATACCATTGCCGGCCCCGAATGATGAATAGTCGCGGCAATACTATCCTTCGAGGACATATTAAGTTCCATTGAGTAATATCGGTAATTGTGAAAGAAGTGGATCGTGTCATCCACGGCAATTCCCAGCGCTATACCTCCCAATAAAATATTGAACATGTCGAGTGGAATATTGCACCACCCCATAATGGCAAGCGTAACCATAATGGGGAGAAAGTTTGGAAACATTGCAGCCAAACCAACATTAAAACTTCTTAGTAATATCATCATCATTAGACCAATACTCAATGTTGATATCACGTAGCTACTACCCATACTTTGCATTACACCGACCAAGCTTCTGCTTAATAAATCTATGGCGCCCGTAACCTGAACCTTGCCATCATCTTTAAACATTTCTTTGGCTTTTTCTTCAACCAGTTTTCGCATTGGCAAGTATTTAACCGCATCCACCCAGGACAAACGTACCGTAATACGTGCCTTGGAAAAATCACTGTCAATAAGTTGCTCTACATCTGAAGCACCACTGGATTCAAACAACAGTAACTCTTGTGCTATCAAATCCGGGTTTGTTGGAATCGCAGAATCCGGATTGCCATGATTCATCACTGAGTGAATTTGTTTCAGCGTGTCAACAATTGACGTAGTGCGCCCCATAGTAATATCAACTACATTCAGCCCTTCCGTATATTTTGCAAATTCATCCAAATGCTTCATGAAATCAGGGGAGTAGATACCATTTTTCTTTTTAGTATCTACGATGACTTCAAGCGGAATGCTTCCATGAAATTCTTCATCAATTGCCAAGGTGTTTAGTCTTACAGGCTCGTTTTTCTCAAACCAGTTTAATACGTCGTGAGAAAATCTTAATTTGTACAGACCAGGAATACATACAAGTACTATAAGGATAGAAACTCCCACTACTAAACGAGATTGTCTGGACCCATACAAAGATATTTTATTAATAACACTAATTAGATATTCCCACTTGATGGCTTTAGCTTCGGTTTTAGATTTTGGTGCTGGCATTATCAATGCGATAGCGGGAACTAAAACCAATGTAAGAACGAGTGCAAGAGTAATTCCAAAGCCGCAGATCACACCAAAGTCTGCCACGGGCTTTAAGTTGGCGGTGACAAACGAAAGGAAACCGGCAATCGTAGTTAAGCTTGTAAATACCACGGCCAAGGCAGAACGTCTTGAGATATACATTACAGAGTCCATCACATTTTTCGTTTCCTCATATTTTGCGTAGTACATACTCAGCATATGTATTGCGTCAGAAACGCCTATCGTCAATATCAGTGGTGGTATAGCAACAGCTACAGGGGTGATGGGCGCACCAATCCATCCCATGAAACCAAAAGTGCCTATTAAGGTTAGGAATACTATTAACATCGATATCAAAGCGGCTGATATTTTCTTCAACATTAGAAGTAAAATAATAAATACCAGCAAAAATGACAAAGGCAATAGAAATAGGAAATCTGCATGGATGGACGCGGCATGCTGTTCCGAGATGATGGGGCTTCCGGCGAGTCTTATTTTAAAATTATCGCTTTGGTGACCTTCGGTAATTGTTTTTATTTCTTTTACAAATCGTTGTAGCTGATTAGTTGATAAGGGTTTATTTTGTACACTTGTAACTTTCTCAACAAAATCGCCATTAATACCCTCCCCTGTACCATTCTCATCGGGCAGAACAGTCTCGACTTTCTTGCCTTCTAAAAATGATCTTAATTTATCATGCCAACCTATAACGCTTTGACGTAAAGAACCTGTGTTCTCCGGTGTCACAAAGGCGTTGGCTCTTATTACCATTAAAGTCGCAGTACCATCTTTATTAATCAACAGATTTTTATAAAGAGGATTATTTAATATATTTTTTTTGAAATCTTCATCGTTCTCTACATCAGCGGGCCACACTTTACGCATTTGGTCAATGAGTACTGTGTCTTCTTGCGAGGATACAGAGGTAACGTTGTAGAGACTGGTTACTTTATCCAAATAGGGAACATTCTGTTCAATTTCATGATGATATTTTTCCAATCTGGTGAAAAAATCTTTGGTAAATATATTTGGCGTTTCAATAATTGCCAAGGCAGCATCATCACGACCGAACTGTGTTTGGAACGCTTTGTAGTCTTGTAATGACGTGTCGCTTTCTCTAAACATGGACTCGTTAGTTACATCTATATACATCCTGGCCATTCCAGTTGTTAATAGAAGAACGAGACCAATTGTCACCCATACAGAGGCCCACGGTCTTTTAATTACTATATGAGCAAATGCAACCAATATTTGCTCAAATCTCGTCATGATACTCATGATAGTTCCTCATTAGGGAATTAATAAGATTTTCAGGCCGGTACCCGCAATAGCGAGACCAAGATAAATCGTAGACTTCTGAAGGCGTTTGTAATTTTGAAATACAAATCCAATCAAAACACCAATCAAATGAATTACGCAGGTCGTTACAATAAAACCGAAACAGTAGTAAACCGGGCTAGCAGAATTTGGCATCTCAGCCCCGTGAGCGTGACCATGAATAGTTCCAAAAATTGCTACAAATAACATAGTTATTGGAATAGACCATCTGAATGCTTTTTGTTTGTGCGCAATACTAATCCCAAGCCCCAGAACTATTACTGACAGCGCGATCCCCACTTCTACCATGGGGAAATCGACTCCGCGAAATCCTAAGACTCCCCCTACAATCATCATGCTTACGAATAAACCTGGAACTATCCAAATCCATCGACCGCCAAATTGCGCACTAACTATGCCTACACTCAGCATTGCTAAGAGATGATCCAAGCCCATTACGGGATGTAATGCACCTGCTACAAATCCATTTGCATCTCCCCCTGAATGAGCCCAGGCAAATGCAGGAAAAAAAAACATCGCAAGCAACCAACAAAAATTGGTTTTATTTATTCCAGTTTTTGCACTCATGTTTATACCTCATTTAGGTTAAGGAATTAAGCGCTTGCCAAATCCTTGGCCTTTGCCCATTTATAACTACAAACAATGACCCATAAAATAATAGCGTGATGAGTAAAATCCAGGATGTGGTAAATATTCAAGGGCATGTTATCCACAATCATATGTGTAAGCTGATGAGCTATAAAAAATAACAGAAAGAAAATAGATATACCGAAAGTGAACCAGCGTATAAATACGGCACTAAACATACTAACCATCACTGGAATAATTGCATAAATAGCAAACAAGATAATCATTATGTTGGTACCTAACTCTCCCGGGTCTTTTGCGAATCCTGAAAAATCGTTTTTAATGGCGCCACGTAAAAGTGAAATGATGAACATCACTAATACTATTTGTAATAACATAATCCAGCCAACGATAATGGATTGTCTGTATTGCTCTTGTTTGTCTAACATAGATGCTCCTAATATTAAGAAAATGAAATGAATGTGTAATGGTTAAAATAGTTATTCAACGAGACTATTTTCGTAGTCTGTTATCTTTTCTTTAAACTTTCTAAAGTAGGTAGTCCAAATTGATTCATTAATAGCTTGCAACTCGGTCAAATAATGTGTTGACGCGCTTGTCACATTGTTGTGTTCAAGATCGCCTTTTAAGAATAAGCCTTTAATAAACCATCCGAATTCGGTTTTAACAAAAAACCGGCTAAGTACATAGGCAGCACTTTTATCTTCCATTACTTCAATTGCTTTAGTGCATTGCTCAGCCCAGTCATCGAAGCTGGTTTGCCTGACTAGCCTTACTTTATTGCCCATAATGGATTCGTTCCCCCACCATTTATTCAGCTCCATAAAAAAATCGTCCAGGGTAGAGGCATAAGGATTTATAAGGTTAAAATATTTTCCATAACTCGTTTGATCATTGCCTATGTCAACAATGGTCTTGGCTGCAAAATCTACCGGAAGAATATCAACCACTCCGTCATTCCATTCTTGCGATGCAGGACTCGCATTTAAATTCACGAATAATTCAATGAGATGGTGGAACGCGTCATCAGGAAGAACGGTTTCGCCCTTATAAGCTGCGGTGATTTGACCTGGTCGGATAATTGAAACGGGAAGCCCCTGTTCCCCAGCTTTTTCAAACAGCTGTTCCACTACCCACTTACTCTGGGTGTAACCAATAAACATTCCTGACGGATCGGGAATAGGCCCTTCACTTTTAACGACATTAATGCCGGATGGTGTTAAACCTATACATACATATTTAGTTGAAATAACAACAACCTTTTTCAATCTTTTGGTAAATGCGAAATCTATTATTGAGTGAGCGCCAGTAACATTCACTTTTTTAAGATCGCCGTAAGATCTGGCATAATTTACCAAGGATGCGACATGATAAATTTGATCAACTTTGCCGCTCAGGTCCCTATACTCATCTTCTTTCAAACCGAAATCAGCGAGCGCTATATCTCCTTCAATAACATTTATAGAATCTGCGTATCTTATTTGCCACAACGAGTACTTTTTGAGGTTATCAATTAATCTATTTCTGCTGGATTCGCCGTCTCGGGACCTAACCAGACAAATAATTTTTGCGCTGGTTCTTTCCAGAAGTTCGTGTAACACATAGGCACCTAAAAATCCTGAGGCACCTGTTAGTAAAATAGTTTTTGCCGGAGAATTGGAAGTTGCATTTAGTGATTCAACTGAATATTTATTCTTTAGAACAGCATCTTTCACCAGGTTTTCGGTCATTACACCAAAATCAACAAGCACATCGCTGACATTAATTTGTGCATTTTTGGATGCTTCCTTCAGTTCTGTTTCGGTTGCTGAATTTTCGTCGAGCATCACCTGACATATGGCCGCTGTATTACTCACTGTCGGATCAGCAAATAATTTATGCAGCGGTATGCCTACATGAAATTCCTTTTGAATTTCCGATATCAGCTTGGTAGCAGAAAGTGAATCTCCGCCTAATTCAAATAAATTGTCATCCATACTGATGTCCTCTACCACTAAGACGGAAGACCAGATAGCCAGAATTTTTTGCTCTAATTCATTGCGGGGCGATATCTTCACACGGGTTTCAGGGGTGGCCTGCTTTTGGTTGAGGTTGACAAGCGCTTTTCGGTCTATCTTTCCATTAGCAGTTAAAGGGAATTGTTTTAATTTTATAAAGCTGGATGGAACCATATAATATGGCAGTTGTTGTTTTAGCAAATCCCTTATTGAGTTATTTTCGGTCTGGGTTTTTTCCTGGTGCATGCTCTCTGTGACCCAAATAAATTTTTGCTCCGGTGAAATGCATCCACCTTCAAGACAATAAATTATTTCATCACTATCCCGCAGACCCAAATACGATTCTACAAGAGATTTTTTCACTCCCGCTGTAGAACACAAACCAATATCGAAATTCGTGCTAGTGTTTTGTAAATTTTGGGCCAGGTAACCAACAGCCATCATTTGCTGCTGTTGTTGTGCAATATTTTCACCATCAGCAGTAAAAATAAAACTAAATGCCGCAGAGGTATGAACTGCCTGGTTACGAGAGTATTGCAGATTATCTGGTTGGTTTTGTGAGCTGACGGATTCCAGTAAACGTAATGTACCTGTCAATTGGTCGTAGCTGTAAAAACCACCCTGCAAATCATTAAATCTTTCGGGTTTTATATACAGGTAGATGCCGGGATAATCTTTTGCAGAAAATCGTTGGTTAAATCCAGGAATACTTTTTAGCAGCTTTTTTAGTCCATCGGCGCTTTGTGATTCCTGGATAAAATTACGATAGCTTTGACGCTCTATGATATTGAAATTTGCTTGCGGTGCATCCGCCACATCATCGGCGTTAATTGAGGCGCTCAGTACGCGTGTTATCGCATAATTGGAATCTGCTTCTATGAGGCAACTTATGTCATGAGAGTTAAAATCTATCGGTTCTAATTTGATGGCTTCGGTTGCAGCTGTTCCCACGAGTAAATTTTCTATATGGCCAGATTCAATCTAATTGAATCGAGATGAGCCTATAGTCCCATACAGCGGTGTAATTGCAGGATTGTACGAAGCTAAAACAACTGTAAATTCAGCATTGTTCCATTCTGATGGCACACTATTAGTTTGCTTAAATAAAACTAATTCATGTTGCCTGGCATCGTAATAATAAATGCCCGCTATGCTCGATAAACTCGAGTTCTCCCCAATATAAATATAAGTCTGTATAGGATGAGCGGAGCCCGCTGAAGGATAAAAATATTTCGGAAGGCTGTAATCCTCTAACTGAACTTGGGCAAGACAGGAGAGCAATTTACCCAAGGAGGCAGTGTCGACGGCCCCGGCGAGATTTTCTTCACCTTTTGATCCAAGCCGTAATACCGTTCCGGATTCCGGTTTGCTTGAAAGCGTTAAGCTTGGCAGTTCGGCAGGAAAACTTCTTATGCCATGTTGCTCCATTTTAAATAGCGCAATCGAGAGCGGGTCTAAAAGTACATCGCCTTCAAATGTTTCTTCCTCACTGTTATCTGACTCCTTATTTTTGTAAAAAGCGATAAGCTTATTAGGTATTTTATTTTCGTTATCGTTTTTGTATTCTGCCACCGGAATGACAATTGCTTCCTGGATTTCAGGAATTTTTCTAAGCGTAAATTCAATTTCTCCCAATTCGATACGATGACCCTGAATTTTTACCTGGTTATCGATTCGCCCGACAAATTCAATATTGCCATTGGGTAAAAATCTGCCTGTATCACCCGTGCAATAAATTCGCTCACCAGTATCGGGGTGATTAATAAAGACTTGATTAGTCCTCTCTCTATCCTTCCAATAACCCTCTGCTACACCAATACGTCCACCGGTATAAATCATACCTGTAACCCAGTCGGGGCAAGGAGTTAAATCGCTATGTAAAATATAATGAGCACGGTTGGCTAAAGGTTTTCCATAGGGAACGCTTTTGGAATCTTTTGGCAATTCATGGATAGGACTGAAGATTGACCACACGGTTGTTTCTGTAGGGCCACCCAAACTCACAGCTAATGTCTGAGGCAGAACACGATTAATCCGTGGTGGGAGTGTAACTGGAATCCAATCGCCGCTCATGAAAATGTAGCGCAGCTGGATGCCTGAATTTTTAATACTTTTTTCTCGTGATTCTAATTCCTCAACATACAATTGCACTATGGCGGGTACTGTATTCCAGAACGTAATTTGATGAGTATCTACCAAATCCAACCAGTGTTTTGGATCGAGCGCACGTTTATAGTCTGGGATGACCAGGCCACCACCCACTGCTAATAACCCGAAAACATCATACACAGACAGATCAAAATTTAAGGCATTAATTCCAATTGCTTTATCTGATTCAGTGATGGAAAATTTTTCGTTAATATCAAGGACTGTATTGACTGCACTTTGATGGCTAATCATTACGCCCTTGGGAACGCCAGTTGATCCGGAGGTAAATAACACATATGCAAGATCTGTAGATTGCTGAAAATATTCGCGAGTATAATTTTTCTTATCAATCGTCGAAGCAAGCAATTGAGCGGTAATTACTTCACAGTGTATGTTTTGCGGAAATGCGATCAAATTTTTAATATGTGGCTGAGTTAAAACGCAATTGACTTCGCCCTGTTCCAGCAGCGTCATTATTCTTTCAGGTGGTAAGGATGCATCTATAGGCATGTAAGCCGCACCCGCATAGAGTATTCCAAATACGGAAACAATTTGCTCCCAGCCTTTATCCATAACAATGGCTACAAGCGTATTTGGCTTGGTTTTATATGCTTTCAATCGATCTGCAATTGTCAAAGAAGTACTACGCAATCGCCAATAGGGAATTTTAGTATTGTCATTAATAACGGCAATATTGTTTGGATATTTATCAACTGCATCATCCAGTAATTCATGCAGCAATTTAGCGCTAACAGGTTTTTCCGTTGCGTTGACTTGTGCGCGATTTGCCAGCTGATACGAAGGTACGTGGCTTTGTGGGACTACCTCCCAAGCACTTGCTCCTTCATTTGCTAACTGGATCAATCGATCGTAGTAAGCACAGAACATGTCATCTAAAAGTTGTTCAGGGAAAATTTCTTCCAGTGCGTCCCAATTGCAAAGCAGGCATCCATTTTTTTCGCGAACAACGTGGTCCAACCACACTTGTGATGTTTGGGAGATTGTGTGGCCCAGCTCCATCATTTCTTCATAAAGTTGTAATTCTTCTTCCGCCATACCTGCCAGACGACTTTCCGAATATTGATCAAGTCCCAGAGCGCTAGTCAGCACATAAGGCATTACTACCGATTGGTATCCACCTTTGCTGCTATTGAGTGCCCTGAGTACTTCCACCCCATTAAATAAACGATGTTCCAAATCCATTAGCAATTGAGATTGAATGGCCTTAGCGCTTTCACTAAAAGCTTTTAGTCTAGCCATATCAACCTGTAACAATACTGATGAAGTAAAGTCACCGATTAAGTCATTCATTTGACGATGCAAACGTGGGCGATTAAAAATAGTGAGATTGAGAGTAAATTCTTGCGGATTCGTCCATTGACGTAAGACCTCTGAATAGGCAGTCGCTATCAATACAGAAGGTGTGACCTTATAGCGTTTGGCCTGCGATTTCAGGCGTGACCAAGTGTCAGCGTCAAGGGTGAAGTCTCTTCTTACATATTTCGGATTAGTTACCTGAGCCACGTCTTTTGTAAGAGGCAATTGGGGAGGCATAGCTAAGGAATCTATTTTCTTTAACCAATAATCTTTAGATTTCGAATACTGGTCTGAGCGGCGACGATTTTGTTCCGCCAACACGTAATCACGGAAACATAATTCAAGCGGCTCCAGTTTAATTTCCCTACCGACATAAATAAGAAACAAATCCCTGAAGAAAACCATAAGGCTAAGTACGTCGACAATCATGAAATCAAAGCCGTAGTGCAATCGATAATTATTGTCACCGGTTTTGCTGATAACGACTTCAAATAATGGCCACCTGGAGGTATCTAGTACCTGATGTGACATTTGATCGCGTCGCTCTAATAAAATCGCTTCGCGGTCGCTCGTACTCAACTGTGACAAATCAGTAACAGGAATTTTGTATTCGGGTGTTTGCTGTAAGAATTGTTGCAGGCCATTTTCAAGTACCACCATTCGTAACATATGGTGTCTTAGGATTAATTTATTTAACGAAGCTTCATATTTTTGAATATCAAGATTATTAACATTCATCTCGATATAGGCGTAGGTTGCAACATTACCGCCATCAGTGCTTCCGGTGCGACCAATCCAATAAGCTTGTTGGATATCAGTCAATGGAAATGGTTCGTATGCCCGAGACAAATCTGGTTGAATTTCAAATTCGTTGACTGAAGCCTTTGTGAATATAGCGTCGGATGCCTCAACTTCTTGGCTTATAACTTTGGATTGATCTTGATGATGTGGTTGATTTTCTTCATTGCAAATAACATTTTCGCTATTAGATAGCCTGTCGAACAAGTTGGAAATTGTTGCGCTTTCGTCAAGTAAATCGACAACTGAAATACAGTCTGTCCCTAAGCTAGAGTTAATTTTTGTTCTTAGCTCTATCGCCATCAGTGAGTTAATGCCTAGCTCCACCAAGGGGATTGTTTCAGAGAAGTCTTGGGTGCCTAACAAATTGGCGACGCTATCTTTTAGGAAGTCTTTAAGATTAACATTATTTGTGGGGGATACTTTTTCAGTGCCAGCTTGCGCGTTAAATTGGCTATTGTCAGCAATGATTGTCATTTGAGCATTTGCAATATGCTTGGTTTTATCAACTGGCTCAATCCAGTAGCGTTTCAAGTCAAAAGGATACACTGGCAGGGATAAGCGAGAGCATAACTCTCCGGAAAATATTTTTTCCAATTCAATATCTACACCAAGGCACGCCAGGTTACCCAACTTATTTAAAAAGAACGCCTTGTCGTTTTGTGTTTGCTTGGATGTTCGCGTTGACGAAACTACTTTTATCCCAGCTTGATTATTAGTTTCCACCAGACTTGTAAGCGCTTGGCCAGGGCCCACTTCAACCAATATGGTGTTAGGTAATTTTAAAATTTCATGAATGCCAGCATGAAATTTCACAGGATTTCTTAAATGTTTAGCCCAATATAAAGGATTGGTTGCCTCTGAATTTTTTATCCATTGTCCGGTTAAATTGGATGCGAAAGGTATTTTGGGGGCGGATAACTGAATTTTTTCCAGCGCCCTGGTAAATTCTTCTAAGATGGGCTCCATCATTCTGGAGTGAAATGCATGGGAGGTATGTAAGCGCCTGCAAAATATATTCTGTGCAGTTAAAATATCACTGGCGCGCTTAATTGATTCATCTGTCCCAGCAATTACCACCCAATCAGCGCTGTTAACGGCTGCTATTTCACAGTCTTCAATATAGGGAGTTATGGTTGTTTCGTTAGATGCAACGGCTAGCATTGCCCCATGAGCCATAGACTGCATCAATGCCCCGCGAACGCAAACTATGTTTAACGCATCCTCCAACGAAAATACGCCTGCCAGGCAGGCTGCAACATATTCGCCAATACTATGACCTATCATAGACGTAGGCTCTATGCCAAAGGTCATCCATAGTCTTGCTAATGCATATTCGATTACAAAGAGTGCTGGCTGAGTCAAATCTGTTTGGTATAGCAATGCAGATTTTCTTTCGAGATCTTCATCAGTCGCAAATAAATTATCCAATAAATTAACGTTGTTATTTTTATTTATTAAGTTACAGCACTCATCAACTACATTTTTAAATATTGAATATTCACTATAAAGATCCCGACACATATTAACGTATTGGGAACCCTGCCCTGGGAACATGAAACAAATATTAGTTTTTTCGCTACCCAAAACATTATCATTTTTACCGACAATTTTTTGAGAATCAATGGAATCAAGTTGTTGGATGGCATCCGCTATGCTTGAAACGCTGGTAGCGAATTTGTAATCAAAAGAATTTCTTCCACAAGTTATACTGTAAGTAAAGTCGCGTAGATTGGTTTCCGGATGTGCCTTGAGATAAGTGGCCAAATTTTTTGCATAGGTTTGCAATGTAGCTTTAGTTTTTGCCGATAAGACAAGCACATAAGATGTAGACGTACAGTCTGCTAATTGGCGCTCGGGAGCCTCCTGCAAAACAATATGTGCGTTAGTCCCGCCAACACCAAATGAACTCACGCCAGCAAATCGTGATTCATGCTTTTCTTCCCAGGGTTGGGATTTGTGTGACACATAGAATGGCGTTGAAGCAAAATCAATCTCGGGGTTTGGAGCATTAAAATGCAAACTCGCTGGTAAGGTCTTATTTTTTAGTGCGTAGAGCGCCTTAATAAATCCTGCTATACCCGCTGCAGATCCCAAGTGACCAATATTTGTTTTTACTGAGCCGATCGCGCAGTATTGATTTTTTTTTGTTTTGCGCCTGTATGCGTGCGTGAGTGCCTGAATTTCAATGGGATCACCAAGAGATGTTCCTGTTCCGTGAGCTTCAATAAGTTCAATATCCTCCGGGTCCACATCAGCAACAGCTAAAGCACTGGAAATAACTTGCATTTGTCCTGTCACACTTGGCGCGGTGAATCCTACTTTGGCTGAGCCATCGTTGTTAATGGCAGAGCCGCGAATAATTCCATATATGTGATCGCCATCGGCAAGTGCTTCATCCAATCGTTTTAATAGAACAACCCCCGCGCCGCTACCAAATAAAGTTCCGCTGGATTTTTCATCGAAGGCTCTGCAATAACCGTCGTTCGATTGAATGCCACCATACTGGTACAAATAACCGTGATATTGTTCCAGCGCAACATTAGCGCCACCCGCCAGCGCCATATCAGATTCGTAGGACAATAATGAACGGCACGCTTGATGAATGGCGACCAGTGATGTTGAACAAGCTGTACTTATATTTAAGCTCGGGCCATGCAAATTTAATTTATGTGAAATACGTGTGGCGGCATAATCAAGATCATTAGCAATGAACCACTGCAATTGACGAGCGCCATTTCCCTCCTCAGTGGAAGCTAAAGCATAGAGTCGCTTCTGCCATTCATCACAACGGTTTACACCGACAAACACGCCTATATTGCGTGTGCACTTATCCGGGGAGTAGCTTGCGTCTTCAATTGCTTCATAGGCGCACTGTAAAAGAAGCCGCTGCGAAGGTGAGGTAATACTCGCTTCCCTTGCGGTCATAGCAAAAAAATCGGCATCGAATAAATCTACATTTTTGAGTCGACTAACCCGATTCACGTAATCTTTTTGCGTGACAAGATTCGGATTCAAACCTTCAGCTACAAGCTCTTCAACCGACAGTTCTTCCACACTCTCTGTTGCACTGTTGATATTTTTCCAGAATTCCTCAGCATTTTTAGCGCCCGGAAATTGGCATGACACACCTATAACGGCGACTGCGTCTATGTCATTCAAATGTTCAGATTTATACATATTAAGCAGCTCCGACTTTGGTCATTTTATTTTTCTGCATTGCTTTTCGTTGTCGTTTTGCATGCTCTTCGATGGTGTCTGTATTAACATAACTTTGTTCATCACCGTCCAGAAATTTTGCGAGTGCTGAAATGGTTGGATGCTCAAACAAAACAGTCGTCGCAACCTGGCGTTCCATTTGCTGCTTAATCTTATTCCGTATCTCAACAAGCAGAAGTGAATCACCGCCAACATCGAAAAAGCTGCTATTAATACCGAAATCGGTATTTCCTAAAACGTCTGACCAAATTCCAATCAACTTTTGTTCAGTGCTACTGACGGAGGTATTATTGAGAATGGATTGTGCTTTTTTGTGAGCGGGTTTAACTAGGGATTTGTAATCAATTTTTCCGTTTGAATTTAATGGGATATTTTCAATCTGCATGTAGCCATTAGGTCGCATGTAGGCAGGTAATTTTTCCAAAATAAATTCGTCAACTGCCTCTTCGTTTAAGCATTCAACTACCTTTGGCATCTGCGCAACAAAAACATCGAAGCCTAGGTACTCAGCCACTGATCCTTCAATACTCATTACTTGAATATCGGTAAAACCCGTGCTTTTGCACACCTCTTCCCATTTTTGACGGCTTAAAAGCGGATGTTCCTGACGAAGTTCGGTATCAGTAAATACATCGAAGCCCTGTTGCAAACCCATAGTTAAATCAAAGGAACGGATAAAACGCGTTTCTTCCAAAAGTACCAATAATCCACCTGGAACCATGAGCTTGTATAAATTTTTAAGTGTTCGTTTAACATCACTAACATCGTGAAGAACACTCGATGCTACAACGACATCATAATGATGTTGTTCAAATCCCTGTTGAGCCGGGTTATGGTCCAGATTGAATATCCCATATTCCATGAATGGATAATCAACAAACTTGTCCTTCGCTCTCTTTAAAAAGTAATTGGAAATATCTGTAAATTGATAGCTTTCACAATGATTTCTTAGTACTGGAAGGAGATGTTGTGTCGCTGACCCCAAACCGGACCCTACTTCAAAAACCTTTAATTTTCTTGAAGAAGAGCTAACGAGGTTTTCAAACACATTTTCGAGCTGATGGTGAGAATCGGGGAATAACTTTTGATAAATTATTGCAGTTTCATCAGCGGTATACAGTTCAGCGGAATGGGTCTTTTCTTGCAAAATATCGTGTAGTGAAGATGCGCCAATAGTGAACCACATGGCTTCGCGCTCTGTTAACCCGAGAACTGTTTGAAGACCACTATTAACCAGGCCACAGTATTCTCCCAATCGGTTCGCTGGCAATGAACTGGATACTTTCGAATATAACCCGCGTTCACTTTTTAATATTTTCTTTGCCACCAGAGTATTTAACGCGCGTTCCAACCATCGTTGATAACGCGGAGCAAGAACGATTTTTTCAGCAATTGTTTGTGAGCTGATTGCATCGGGCGACGAAAATATATTTTCTTTTTCAAAAAGATGAATGACTGCTTCAGCGTAAAGATTATCCAAATCTTGCCAAAGTCCAATTTCTTCCTCAGATATTTTTCGTGCAGGGTGATTTTGCTCGTCTTCGCGTATCTGAAACTTTATGCTTGACGGTGTTCGCAGAATAGATTCGTCAGAAAATTTCATGGTAATGATTGGGTCAGCATGTTTTGCATTGAGTGTTAGGTAAACCCAAAGCTTTTGATCCTTTCTGCTGTCGCCATCAATTACAGCAACCGCATCTTTTATTCCAGGATGACTACGCAAAACAGAAGAAATTTCACCAAGTTCGATTCGATGGCCGCGAAGTTTGACTTGCGAATCTTCCCTACCTAAAAATTCAATATTCCCATCTGGCAAATAACGTCCTAAATCGCCTGTGCAATAGAGCCTTGTTCCTGTTACCGGATGGGTAATAAATTGAGCTCTGGTTTTTTCTTCGTCGAATAAGTAACCCAGCGCTAAACCATTTCCGCCAATAAATATCCGTCCTGTTACATGCTCTGGGCAATCTTCCAGAAAAGAATTTAAAACGTGCATTGTTTGGTTGGGTAAAGGTATTCCATAGGGAATACTTTTTAGTGAAGAATCAATTTTTTCTACTCGGTGGTAAATGGACCACACGGATGCTTCAGTTGCCCCACCCATGCTAATAAGTTGGGATTGCGGGAAGCAGGCATCCAGTTTTGCTTTCAAATCGAGTGGAATCCAATCACCACTCAATAAAACCATACGTAGATAGTTGTTGGGGTTCTTGCTAAAACCTTCCATATAACCCAAGAGCATGGACATTAAAGGTGGTGCGGAATTCCAAATACTTATCTGGTGTTGATTGATCAAATCAAGCCAGTGCTCAGGGGCGTTACTTAATTTGGCATCAGGTATAACCAGGGTTCCGCCCGCCGCTAAAACTCCAAATATGTCATAAACAGAAAGATCAAAACTTAGCGACGATACTGCAAGTACTTTATCTGCTGCTGTAATACCATAAAGTGATGACACATGAGTTAAGGTATTAACGGCAGCTTCGTGACTGATCATCACGCCTTTTGGTACTCCGGTAGATCCGGAAGTGAAAATTACATAGGCAAGATCAGAAGTATTTATTTGCAGGCGAGGAGGATTTAGTGAGTTATCGACGTTTTTAGTAACATCTATTTCAATAACTGCTGCTGCGCCAAGCGGTTTCAATCTTTCGGAAAATTGTAATTTTGTAACGAGAATCTTGCAGCGACTTTGTTCGATAATTTGCTGTTGTCTCGCCAAAGGCAAATCAATGTCGATAGGTAGGTAGGCACCACCGGCCATTAATATTCCAAGAGTTGCAACAACCTGCTCAACGGATTTATCCATTACTACAGCAACAATATCACCTTGCGCAAATTGCTGGCGAGCGAGCATCTTTGCGCAATCAATTGCTCGGGCCAAAAGTTGCCCGTATGTTAAACGTAATTCACTTGTTTCCACTGCAACTGCTGACGGGTTTTGATGTGCATTAATTACGAAACCCTGGTGTAGATACTGTTTTGCAGTATCAGCAAAAGTATTATTTATGAGACTGCGTTTTTGTAATTGGTTGGCAGGAATTTTAATAGGGTTCACTGAATCCCAGGCGTCATCGCCCTCAGCTAAATTTTCCAGAAGTTTTCCATATGCGCTAAACATAGCGTCAAGAACACCAGAAGGAAAAACTTCTTCTACAGCATCCCAGTTAAAAACAAGCCCATGTTTGTCTTCCATGACCTGGTTATCGAGCCACACTTGCGGTGTTTGACTAATACCGTAAATCAATTCACCAAATGACTCGATTAAGCCTGCGTCATCACCCTCCGCAGAGTTCAGTACCAAGCAACTGGTAAAAACGACTGGCATTGCTGCTTGCAGGCTATAACCTTTACGTTTTGACCATTCACGCATGACTTCGACACCACTGACCAAGTGATGTTGAAAATCTTGCATAAATTGACGCTGAATGTCAGCCGCACGTTGTTTAAAAGGTTTTGCAATGCGCAAATCCACTTCTAACAATGTGAGCGAAGTGAAATCACCTACTAATTTGTAAACATCAGGATGCATAGGCAGACGATTGAAAAACGTCATATTGAGTGTGAAGTGAGGTTGTTTGCTCCACAAAGCTAGAACTTCACTAAAAGCACTTAACAATAAACATGACGGTGTAATACCCAATCGTGCAGATTTACTTTTTAATTTATTCCATTGCTCATTGTTAAGTCGGAATCTGCGACGCGTAAATTTATGTTGCCGGGTGACGTCGATATTTGAACTGATTGGAAGAATCGGTGCATCTGGAATTCTGTCGAGTTTTTCCCACCAATATTCTTTGTCGCGCAAGTACATCGCCGAATAACGTAGATTGCGTTCAGCAAGCACGTAATCACGATAACAAATTTCAATGGGAGCAAGTTGGGCGTGTGGATTCTCGTACAATAAATTCCATTCCCTGCATAATGCATAGATGCTCCATGCATCCAGATTAATAAAATCCCAACTGAAATAAAGCCGTATGAGGTCATCGCCCAATACTGCGGCGCGTATGTCAAACAGAGGCCACTTGTCTGCAGGCATAACCTGATGAGACATTTCCTCACGAATAGAGAGCAGCTCACGTTCTTTTTTAACTTCAGAGTAACCACTTAAATCGAATGTGGGAATTTTATATTCGACATCCTGGAGAATCACCTGCTGCCCGTCGTCGTTTACAATTGCTCGAAGCATTTCATGTCGCTCTATTAACTGACATAAGCCGCGGTTAAAGCGTGCTAAGTCCAGCGACCGGCAATTTAATTCATAATAATAGTGCGTGGCGACATTGCCAAATTCGATACCTTTATTTCTACCCACCCAATAAGCGTGTTGTACATCAGATAGTGGGAATGGAACCAGCATATTCTCGCGATCTGCAGTAATGGTTGGCCACTCATTTTTTTCTTCAACCGTATTTGATTTCTTTAGAAGTGAAATCAACTCACTTTTTGAATCGCGCAATTTACTTTTAATAGCGTCGTTCAGTACTCCAGCAGGAGCATTGATACGCAAGGATTCACCTTCAACCCATATTGAAATATTAAGCTCAGCAAGCTGTACTAAAAACAGTTCTGTAGATTCTGCTATAGCATTCATAAAACTACTCCGTCCCTAATTCAAGGCTTCAAGTTGTTGTGTATTTGTTGGCTTGGCATGTGCGTTAATGAGGTTATTCAATATCTTCGCAACATGGATTACGTTCGGTGATCGCAAAAATGTGTGATGGCTACCAGGTACTGAATGACTAAAGACTGAACCCGTAGTAAATTCAGACCAACCCCAATCCGGGCTTGAGTTACGTGGATGTCCTGCAAACTCGGTTACGGTCCCTTCGAGAGCTCTAATAACGGTGATATTTGCTTTGATAGGTTTCGGTGTGTAATTACGTATTGCACATACCTGAATATCAAAAATTTTATAAATAGAAAATAATTGTTCGGCATCGAGCGTTGCGTTAGTACCACTCGCCTTAAGTGATTGATTGAACAGCGCCACTATAGTAGTGAAATTGACCTCCAAAGCATCTTGCGGATTGAAGCACCTATCAATTTCCTGAATAGGTAGATTTAAGCCCAGGTCCTCAAAAAATCCTTTCAACATGTCCAGTGTCGAAATTTTTTCGTGCTGCATTGGCGAAGGAGCGTCGAGCATAATTAATTGCTCTACAAGGTGCCCCTGTTCCTCGAGTTGCGCGGCAACTTCAAAGGCTACTGCGCCACCGGACGACCAGCCCACTATGCTGTAGGGTCCTCTTTTTTGCGCTTCGCGAATTTTTTTGAGGCTAAACGCAGCGAGCTTTTCCATATCTGCCAAATGATGGGTTTCAATTTCATCGAGATACAGAGGCAAGGCATAACAGGTTATTTTTAGTTGTTCGGCAAGCGGGTAATATCCAATAACCTGCCCGCCACCTGGAGGTAAAAAATGAAATGCGTTATTTGAATTAAATTTATTCAGGGCAACAAAAAGATCTTTCGATTTGCCTTCGGATAAGGCCGTAATTCTTGCGGCTATATTTTCAATAGTGCGTGTTTCCCAAATGTCACCTAGAGAGAGCATTACCCCAGAATGTTCATAAATAACTGATAGGCTTCTTACCGCATCAAACGAGTTTCCTCCCTCGTCGAAAATATCGCAATTAACTCCGACTAGCTTTTTGTTAGTAATTCCCTCCCAAATTTCCACTAGTTTTTGTTCAAGATCAGTTTTTGGCGGCATGAGCTTGTGTAAGCTTTGCGATTTTTCCGTTTGCATAAGCTCACATTTTTCAAGCGCTTTTCTGTCAATTTTTCCGTTGCTGGTGATAGGTAGCGAATCAAGGAACGCCCAACCACTTGGAACCATATAAGAAGGAAGTTTTTCGGCGAGTCTGTGTTTTAGTTGGGAAATTATTTCACTCGTGTCTATTTCTTCTGAAAGGCTTTTATCGAGAATTAAATAGGCAACCAGTTTTTTATCTTTCGAAGGTTTTGATTTGGCGGATTTTTGGTCCGAGTTACTTTCATCTATCTGTGCAACAGCAAGAACAACAGATTCCCTCACCACCGAAATCGCTTTTAATGCTGATTCGATTTCACCCAACTCAATGCGATGTCCCTGAATCTTGACTTGATTATCGCAGCGCCCTAAAAACTCAATATTTCCATCTGGTAAATAACGCCCCATGTCCCCCGTTTTATACAGATATTCACCAGTTGAACTGCTAAAGATAAAGCTGCTTTTCGTTTTTTCACTGTCTTTCCAATAGCCTTTCGCTAAACCTATACCGGTAATGTAGAGATCGCCAGTGGTCCAGACAGGCACTTCTCGCCTTAGGCTGTCGCATATTTTCCAACCTTGATTGGGTAAGGCTTTTCCATAAGGAATACTCAACCAATTCGAATCCACCTTTTCAATGGGGTAGTAGATGGACCAGATCGATGCCTCAGTGGCACCACCCAAGCTTATTATTTTTGCAGAAGGTGCGATTTTTCGAATTAATGCAGGAAGCTCCACAGGAATCCAATCACCGCTTAGTAAAACAAGTCGTAATGAGGGGAAAGTAACATTCTGTCTAATAGATGTTTCAACGAGCAGACTCATTAATGGCGGTGCAGAATTCCAAATGGTGATTTGCTTTTCATTTATAAGTGAAACCCAATGTGAAGGATTAAATGCTGAATCAGGATTTGGATAAACAAGCGTTGCACCTGCCGCAATTGCCCCAAAAATGTCATACACCGAAAGATCAAAATTAAAAGAAGATACACCAAAGAAAAGGTCATTTTCGTTGACAGAAAATAATGCGTTTATCGATTGAATGGTATTGCTGGCTCCCAGGTGATCAATCATTACACCTTTGGGCGAGCCAGTAGAACCCGATGTATAAATGACATAAGCCAGATCGTTTGCGGACACTTCCTTCTGGTGAATATTTTTGGAGATAGGAGGAAGTGCATCAACGCATATGATCGTAACTTTATCTGGCCAAACAAACTCTTTGCTATATTTAGTAGTTGTTAAAACAACCTTGGCTTCTGTATTTTCCAGTAAGTAGTTGATGCGATCATTTGGTAGTTTTGGATCTAATGGAACATAAGCGCCGCCAGCGCATAACACCGCCAGCGTGGAAGAAAATAAATAATGATCACGATCCATTAAGAGTGCGATTAATTCATTCGGGCTGATTGCATAGGACGTAATAGCTTCGTTTACTGCAGCAATTTGCTCACGAATTTGGCGATAAGTAATTTCACTATCGTTGGAAACTATTGCTACAAATTCATCCTTACAAATATGCTTATCTAAAATATTTCGGTGTATTAATTTATTACCGCTTATTGCTTTAGTGGGTTTATCTTCAAAACGTGCTGAAAAATCTGGCGCAATTTGAGTGGATTCATATTTCCAGGAAGAAATCTCCCCAGCCAAATTTTGCAAGAGCTGATAATGAGCGTCCCACATGCTATTGATCATATTGGGTGGAAAGAACTCCTCCAACAAATCCCATGCGTAATACAAACTTCCATCTTCAATTTCCCAGAACTGGTGGTCAAGCATGGTTTGCGATGTTTCAAGGCACGAAAAGTCAGGTTTTCTGTATCCACCCATAAAAAGAGCGCTGCCCACTACGAACGGACATGGGACACTGCCGAACTCGCCTTTCATTCTGTTAAAAGCCTGCATCACCTGCATACCACCCCACTGGCGGTGATCAGAGTCACGTAGAATTTGCTGCTGAATTCTCAGGGCTTTTTCGTAAAACGAATTGTCACTGCGCAAATCAATTTCCAGCGGATAGAGCGACGCGAAATTCCCTACCAGGTTTCTAATTTGCGGATGAATAGGCAAGCGGCGCGTAACCATATTGCTTAATATAAAATGGCGTGACCCACTCCAGCGCGAGAGAGTTTCTGCATAGGCAGTAATTATCGCACTCGTAGGTGTAACACCAAATTGCCCTGCATTATTTTTAAATTGTGTCCACTGCTCGGCTGTTAAGGATCTTCCGCGCCGTTGTAACTTGGAGCGGCAGCGGCGGTTCATTCCATGTACTAAAGGAAGGGACGGCGGTGCTGGCAAATTTGGTAGTCGCGACAACCAATAATCTTTGGCCTTTTTGCCCTCCGGTGTATCAGCTAGCTTTCGTAGTCCCAAAACGGCATCCCGAAATGAGAGCTCCAGTGGCGGAAGATCAAGGGTAATATTTTCATAGAGCGCATCAATTTCCCGCTGGATTAATGTTGCGCCAAAACCATCTGTGTAAAAGTTATTCTGATTGCTGTGCACCCGGTATTTTTTCTTGCCGTTTTCGATCCATATGGAAATTTCTATTTCAAACCAGGGCCAGCGGTTTAACGGAAGCTCTTTTCGCATATAGTCCTGACGAAGCGACAATAAATTTATTTGCGCATCTTCGAAGGATAGAGAAGTGAGATCATTTATCTTGCAGGCTACATAAGGGATATTTTCGATGACTTGCAATTGTTTATCAGGGGTGATCATTACCGCTTCGCCCTTGTGACGACGCAAGGCTTTATTCATGGCAAATTCATAGCGAGCTATGTCTACGTCATCCAAATCCTGCTCACAGTAATAATGTGGACGAACCTGGAATTCCATAAAGGTATTGTCAGCCATATAGAACGCCTCTTGCAGGTCTGCGAGAGGAAATGGTTCGTAGATATTTTCTTTATCGGGAATAATTTGAAAATCTTCAGCCTCTCCCACATTTGCTTCACTAAGGATTTCAATAAGTGTTTGTTTATGAGACTTCAGACTCAGTTTTAGTTCGGTAGTCAAGGCGCCTTGAGGAGCCTTAACCAACAGCTCACCATTTTTTAGTTCCAAAGTAACATTGAGGCAGCTTAATGCTTCCATTAAGTCATTGATGTTCATATTAAAAACTCCTCAATGTTTTCATTATTATCAAGAGTTCCGTTAGTCTTTTGACTAACATTTGTCCCCTCGCTTTTAAGGCGTAGCAGCAGCAGCTGTTTATAGAGGTGTTCTACAATTGCCGTAACATTTCCCCCACCTAATAAAATTTCCACAGGCACGTCTATTTTTAATTGCTGTTTAAAGCGATTGCGAAGGTCCATCGCCGTTAGTGAGTCTAATCCCAATTCGCTCAGTAACATTTCTCTGAAATGGAGCCTGGTTTCAAATAAGGAATTAATTGAAATTTTTAACACATCAACTAATTGCCATCGCAAATACATCATTAAAGACTCGTGGAAAACTGTTTTCGTTACCCCTTGTGGTATTAATACTATGTCTTCTGCGCCTACATAAGGGTACTTAGCATCAGACTCATCAACCTCAGCCAAAGCTATGTTGATAGTGTTCGATATGCTTTCAAATAAATGCCCATCGCTGCGGCAGGACATAACGCTTTGATATTTACAATCCTGAATATTTTTATCTACCGGGCACTCATTAAATTCCGTAAAACCACATTCCAGTAATAAATTCTTCCATGACTCTGGCGATAAAAGTGGTGAGTTAGATATGCGTCGTTCGAGATCATTACTTAGCCACCAACCATTCAGGAGGCCAAATGTAAGGGTTAGATAATTTTTCTTCCGTGTTAGTTCATTGAGAACCAGAACGGAATTTTTTTTCATCAGCCACTTGATATTGAATAAGGTGTTTTTTAGTTGCGGTGTTGCATGAAGAACGTTTGAAGCAACAACAATATCAAAACTATTTTTGGTAAAGCCTTGCGATGCGGGATGATTTGTTACGTCCAGCAATGAAAACTTCAGGAATGGATAGTCTTGTTCATAATGCAAACTTCCATATTGCAAAAACGCATTCGAAATGTCCGTGTAGACGTATTCAACGCGAATATCAGATCCAACAGCAATTGATGATTTTATTGCTTCAAGTATGTCGTGAGTTGTGCTACCCGTGCCTGCACCGATTTCGATAATTCTTATTATCTTTGCATTATTATATTGGGAGATAGAGTTAACAGCGCTGGCAAGGATTTTAGCAGTCTGCCTATTAAAATATCGGGAAAGAGAGGCATGTTTATAAACCCCCTCTACCAAGTTCATAGACATGTCAGGGAAAATAATCTCTGTTGAACTTATGGTACCTGACAAAATCTTTTCAAGGTTGTACCCGCACTGCCAACTTATGGCCACTTCAGATTCCAGCCAAGGATATACATTTAATAGATTGTTTTTTTGCTGTTCCAAGTCAGCCCACGATACACGCACAACCGGGTTGAAATTGAATGAATAGGAATTTCCATCCTTTCTTAGATAACCATTACTTTCAAGGATTTCTAGAGAGGCTATAACAAATTTTTCATGCGCGGGATTTTGACAGAGCTTGCGAATGAGTTCGTCATTAACAAAATCTGATTTTTTATTTAATAATAATTCGTAGGTCTTTAGTATTAAATCTGCCGTTAAATTATCGAGTGCTTTATGACCTGATGATAAATTTTTAATATCACCTTTAAAATTAATGTCCTCAGCTTGTGTTTCACGTTCCCATTCGGAGCTAATGACCGTAACTGACTCAGAAACAGTTTCTTTTTTAAGAGTGTTGAAACCTATGTTGTTGTATAGGTCTTGTTTTGCTTTGAAAGGTATTATGTGGGTGAATGACGAACCTAGGCATTGTTTGATAATTTCGGTACATTCACCGTCGGTAATCGATTCTATGCCTTGGGAAAGTAAACGGTCTTTGTATTGTTTAGAGGCCACAATACCTACATCGCCACAATACCCCCAATTAATTAATTTTACGGGTATATTTTGAATTCTGGAGAGCGCGGTGGCAAACGCATCCTCAAATGTACTGGCAGCCACATAGTTCGCCTGCCCTTTATTAGCGACTACAGAATTTGCAGACGAAAAGAATGTAATGAAATCCAGAGGTCTGTCTTTAACTGAGTTATAAATGTTAATGCAGCCTTCATATTTTGATGCAAGAACATTATTTAATCTTTCTTCAGTCAGGCTTGCTATCGAGCAGTCATCCAGAACGAGGGCAGAATGAAAAACTCCGTGAATAGCTCCAAATTTCTTTCCAGCATTGTTAACAGCTAAGGTGATTTCATTGCTATCGGTAATGTCAGATTTTAAATAAATTACATCGCCACCCAAATCCTTAATACAACTTATTTTTTCGGTGATGGTTTCATCCAAATCACGCCTGCCCAGCCATACCAAATTAGAGCCATAATTATTTGCGAGATATTTACTAAGCGAAAATCCTATACCGCCAGCACCGCCAATAATGAGGTAAACGCCTTTAGCTCGTAACTCAATTTGGTTGGTGTTATCGAGTTGGATCTTATTAAACTCGCGGCGATAAATTAAACCATTTCGCAGCGCGTAGTCTCCATCTTTTTCTGGATGTTTTTCAAAACGAGCTATATATCCTGCTTGTGTTTCCAGTTTTTCAAGATCCGATACGGCAATATCTACATTGATAACGGAGACTGATGGATACTCTTTTGCAAATACTTTAGCCGCCCCCACGACAGTTGAGCCCCAGGGATTCGCAGCTTTGTCTTGCGGTAAGCATGTAGTTCCATTAGTAACAACATTTAGACTAAAGCCTGTATCAGTCAAGCCTAATTTAATTAAAGACTGGGAGAGTTGAACGAATTGTATGACAGCCTGATGCTTGGCTCTTGCAACAAATTTGGTGTCCAGAGTGGTCTCAACTAAATCACGGTTATCAAAAAATCCTCCCATGTAATAAATGGCATCTATTTTTTTATAAACACCTATGACTTTTTCCAAATTCAACTTTTGATAATCATTCAAATGAAAATCGACTTCCGGATCATTTGAAAGATCTGCATCTGCACTGATGATGAAGATATCTTTACCTTTAATAGCCTCTTTTAGGTGTCTGCCTATTTTTAACGATTCCGCGTTACAGAAAATAAGAACAGGATTTTGCGGTGTTTTGATCGGCGTCTCTAAAAGACTGCCAGAGTCCACCTCAACAAAATGTGGCGCAAAACAAAAATCTATCTCTGGCTGAGCTTTTATAATGCCAGATGTCAAAATTGATTTTTGCATGGATTTTAATTTTAAACCTGTAATTCGACCCAATACCTGATGGGACAAATCTACAATATTCAGATCAAACTCAAGTATTCCTCTCGCTAGCTTTTCTGCGCTTGTTTCTACTATAACGAAACATTCTTCGGGAATACCTTTATAAAAAGTTACTTCCTTAACCTCAAACGGTAGAGGAATTGTATTTGCACTTACATCTGTATCTGAAACGAACAAGGGTAAAGCTGCCTGGAATATTGAATCTAAAGCCCTAATTTTTAAGAATTCAAATTTTGGATTTATACCTTCGCTATTAACCTGTATTTTCGCAAAAGCCTTATCTTTACTCGCATAACTTGCTGTTATTCCCTGAAAAGCTTTTTGGTATTCAAAACCCAGTGGCGCAATGTCAGCGTAAAACTCCCTGGAGGCTTTTGGCACATTTTTCAGGACATCTACATCCGATAGACTGCTATTAATACTCTTTTCAGTAAGGTTTATTGTGCCTTTGACATTTTGTATCCAATTGTTGTCTTGCTGATTGTCCTGTTTTGTCACCATGGACCAGATGTCAAAACTAAATCTGGATGTATTATCGGTAGCTTTGATGACTGTCTGCAGCCCAACAGAGCCATCAATAATTAATGGATGTATGAAATGAATGTCTGAAACAACTGCTTGCTGTGCGTTAGCAGACTTTGTAAGTACATCCTCAGCTGCAGAAAGAGCCATGGAAATAAATGCGGCACCTGGCATCACTGGTTTGCCAAGAATAGAATGATCTTTTAGTAGACTAAGTTCTTCCGAAGAGTATTCAGAAAAAAAGTTAAATTCTTGCTGATTTTTTCCTGCAATGTGCAGACGGCCTCCCAGTAAAACTTCTGATGAAGTTGGTATCGACAACAGGGAGCCCGCTTTGCTTGGGCTTTCGCTTTTAGCAGGTTGTGTAATCCAGTAGGGATTGCCCACAAATTTTCTGGTAGGCAACACGGGCTTTTGAGGAATAACCTCATTACAAGTACTTAGACAGGCCAAATTAAGTGCAAATCCGGAAGCGTACAGGCTGGCCAAACTGCTGAATAAATTTTTAACATCTGACACACCAGGTTTTAAACCAGATAAACAGCAAAAAGGTTTAGTAATTGAGTGGCGTTTCAGCAGCGACGTTAATACCGGTGTGGGTCCTACTTCTATCCATAAATTAACATTTTGCTCTGTGGCAGTCTCAATCCCACCGAGGAAATTAACCGGTCTTCGAATATGATCAACCCAATATTGGGCTGTGAAATCCTCGGCGGATAAAATATTTCCGTTTACATTGGAAACTATTGGAAATTTTGGAGCCTTATACTTAATAGATTTAATCGCTTCATAAAATTCGGCCTGGATGGGTTCCATAAGCGAAGAATGAAAAGCATTTGAAACATTTAAATCCCGATAATCTATATTTTTTTCGAGCAGTATTTTTCTTAATTTGCTTAAACCAGCTAATGTGCCCGATGCTACCGTATTATCCGGAGCATTTATTGCTGCTATATCCAACGTGATATTTTCGTTGTCTAAAATGCTTTTAACAGTTTGACTGTCAGCAAATACGGCAACCATTCCTCCTGCATCTGGCACGGATCCCATAAGCCTTGCGCGAACAGATACTAATAAAACGGCGTCCGATAAACTCATAACATCAGCCACACATGCCGCAACTAATTCGCCGATGCTGTGCCCGATAAGTATCTCTGGTGTTATACCCAATTCCAAAAGTGTTTTTGCCAGGGCATATTCAATTGTAAAAATTGCAGGTTGAGAGAATTTCGTAGAATCTAATCGCTCAGCGTTTTCAGAGCTGAGTATCGAATGGATATTAATATCTGCCTGGTTTCTAAAAAGATTGTCGCACTCAATAAAGTATTTTCTAAAAACCGGAATATTTTTAAAAAGTTCCAGCCCCATACCCAGGTATTGGGACCCCTGCCCTGTAAACATAAACCCAATCTTGTGTTCACTTTGGTTTTTAATGGCTGGAGTGGATATTTCCGCTTCTAAACCCTCAATGAGCTCTTCCCTGCTATTGCCAAACACAGCGTCACGAAATGGAAGTTGCGTTTGGCATGTGTTGATAGTGTTTACAATATCTGAAAGGTATGCGGAGCCACTTTTGATAAGTTCGATATAATTATTTTTTAAGTCTTTGAGCTCCTGCTGTGAATGTGCTGAAACACAAAGGAGTAATGGAGTAGATTGAGTTGCATCTTTATTAGCAACTTGAGTGGCAGGGGCCTCTTCTAGTACTAAATGACAATTGACTCCTCCAAAACCAAAACTACTAACCCCGGCACGCAGTGGAATCTCTTGATTATCAGCGTCTTTAAATCTACTCCACGCTCTTAATTTGCTTACGACATCAAAAGGTGTTCCCTCCAACTTGATACGTGAATTTAGTACATTAAAGTTAGCGTTACCTGGAATTAACTTATGTTTAAGAACCATTAAGGTTTTTATGCATCCCGCTATACCCGCTGCCGCCTCCAAATGGCCAATATTGGTTTTTACGGCGCTAATTCCACAGTAATTATTGTCGAGCTTAATACCCTCTTTTTTTGACGCTGCATTGAAAGCACGTGATAAACCCAATATTTCAATAGGGTCCCCCAAAGGCGTGCCTGTTCCATGAGCTTCTACAAATCCAATTGTGGCCGGTGACACACCAGCATTAGTCAACGCAGCCGTAATAACCTTCGATTGGGACAATGCACTTGGTGCAGTAATAGATCGCGCCCTGCCCCCGTGATTAATGGCCGATCCTTTAATCACACCCCAAATATTATCTTTATCAAGTAGAGCTTGCTCTAAAGGTTTTAAAAATATAAAACCGCCACCTTCACCACGAACATATCCATCAGCACCATCATCGAAAGCTTTGCATGATCCTGTGGGTGATAACATTCCTACTTTGCTAAAACGAATGAATGTTGTCGGTGTGGCCAGAATGCTAACACCACCAGCCAAAGCGGCCTCACATTCGCCTGAGCGAATTGAATTAACAGCCTGATGAATACTAACAAGGGAACCGGCACAAGCTGAATCTATAGAGATGCTTGGACCGAAAAAGTTAAAAAAATATGAAATTCTATTAGGAACAATAGTGTTATGTATTCCCGTCGCTGAATGACCTTCTATAGAGGGAGAATATTTTTCCTGAAGTTCTTTGTAGTCAAAAGTTGATACTCCAACAAATACACCAATATCTTTTCCAGACAACTGATTGTGCTGATAGCCAGCGTTATCAATGCATTGCCAAGCAAGTTCAAGCGCGATCCGTTGTTGAGGGTCCATTTGCTCAGCTTCGCGAGGAGAAATTCCAAAGAAAGCAGCGTCAAACATTTCTGCATTACTTAAGAACCCACCCCACTTCGAATTTGTTTTGTTTACACCTTGCTTGGGTTCGCCATAAAAATCTTGCCAATTCCACCTGGACGTAGGAACTTCAGTGACACTATTAACCCCGTTGGTTAAATTTTTCCAAAATTCTTCATAAGAATTAGCCCCGGGAAAACGGCAGGAAAGTCCTACGACGGCAATGTCTTTCATGGTAACTCCCAACTAAATGAACCAAGCCAAAATAAAGAAGCACTTAAAAAAATTCAGTAAAAAAATAATGTTTTGCTAAGCTGAATGAAGCGGCTTTCAAAGCCTTCCTGATATGAACCGGCACTAAAATTTTTGACAAAAAAATCCCGTTCCTTTAAAAAGAAATTTATGGAAAATTTTTTAAAACTATCAATTTATTTGTAAGAGATTAACTTCCGAAATTAAAATTAAGGCAAAATAATCCCCTAAAGCAGATTTGCTTTAAATAGAAGTAATAATGTATGGACACATGCTGGTTATTATTTTTAAGCCGAAGAAATTCTGTGCGTATGGATTAACTGGTAGCCGGAACACCTAAAGCTGTGAGACAAGATTGTTTAAGGTTTTCCCCTTAGAAGCACAACATAAAAGATGGATTGTGAGACAGAGAGACACGCTACCGCCCTACGATTAATGTAGATCTTGCGGAAAATCGTAATTTTTATTCACATAAGAAATAAAAAATACATTAAATAGTTTTTACTGATTTAGAGAAAACGGATTTTAAAAATTGCCTTTCGGTGAATGCTTTCCACCAGGTAAGGCTACCGCACCAGAAAGAGCTTACACCCTTTCCTGTTCGGGAATCGCTCAAATGACGATTCAAGTTATTTCTGATTATTGTACTGACTAGAGATTAGCTAACTAACTTAGCCAAATATAAATTGGGAATCATATTTCCCTGTACATAGGGTTAATAACTAATAAATTCTTAAAAATAAGCTCACATATCAAAACAAAATTTGGAGCAGCTTATTTATAAATACCCTATTCGTACAACGCAAAATTCAATTTAAAAAATTCCGTTTCAATGAATCAACTTTAATTTACCAGTCGAAGTTATGTCAAGTGACATATTCCCATAAAGGTGTTTAAATAAAAAATAATGACGCCTAAAAAAGCAATTATTTTTATAACTTTAGTTGAATTTAATTATTTAATTTTTTAATAAAATTTAAATAATATTAAAGATTAAATTGAAATATTTTTTCAATATAAAATGGAGGAAAAGCTAAACTTTTGTCGTTTAAAGTTTCCACGAAATGACATATGTAAAATATATTGTGTTACCTTAAGTTTAATTAATTTTTATTAATTATTTAAAAATAATAATTTTAATTTTAAGGAAAATAGTTATCCAAAGGACTGAACATCTAACCTTTAATAAACAATCAAGGAGATTGTTATGAACAGATGGCTTTTGGTTTATTGCAAACCCAAACAAGATGTCCGAGCTGAGGAAAATTTAGTACGTCAAGGGTTCGAAGTTTTCCGTCCTATTATTGATATAAGTCTTCACAAGATTGGATCCCGCAGCACCACAAAAAGAGAGTCATTATTCCCGCGTTATTTATTCATTAATGTAAATCCCGAAGTAAAATCTATAGCACCTGTGCTTTCTACCTACGGTGTTTCAAGCTTTGTTAAATTTGGAAATCATTATGCTACCGCTTCTGATGAACTGATCGCGCTGATTCAGAAAAAAGCTGAAGAGCAGTCACTGTTTTACGAAGAGCAACAAATATTTAAAAAAGGAGATAGTGTTTATGTCGATGGTTATGGATTTGATAATGTTGACGCTATCTACCAAAACCCTTGCGGTGACTCCAGATCATTAATTCTGATTAATATTCTTGGTAAAAAATCCCAGATCTCTGTGCCGGTTGGATCTATTTCAAAAGCTGGCACTAGAACATTAAGTGAATCAGTAATTTAATCTGCAGAACTTTAAAATGGTTAGTACAGGCTGATATTAAAATCACTGCATCTAAACCGATGCAATCTCTAGTAGTTTTCTTCTATTTTTCTCTTGTTTGCTAACCTAGTGATTTTTATCGCATATAACCATTAACAATGGCCATTGTTTTTGCAGAAATTATTATAATTTTCCTGAACGCAAAAAAAATTTCAATAAACCATAAATTTAAGAACACTAAATAAAATTGAAAATATT